>JBDTNO010000059.1:0-16009 GCA_039933715.1 Betaproteobacteria bacterium | reverse complement strand
GTGCTCTAACCAGCTGAGCTACGCGCCTGCAAGCCTTCGATTATAACAAAGCTCCGGCGGCCTTCGCTAATGCCGCGTCACCCTTCGCGCCGCGGCATGGCGCGAGTGCCTAGGAAGCGCCAACGGGCCCTAGGGAAATCGTCCGGTGAAAAGCGCGAGCATCCCGATCAGGAGGGGCTGGTGGACCATGTAGATAACGAGACTGTGGCGGCCGAGCCATCGCAAATGGCGGGTGGGGCGGTCGAGGGGGATCGGGAGAACCCGAGAGCCGGTCGAAAGCGGGCTTGCGGATGGGCGTTTCGCCAGGAGGTCGCCCACCGCGATCCCGACGAGCGCGACGCCGAGCCACGGGAACAGCGGGACGTAGTCCTCGGTCGCCGGCTTCACGGTCGCGAAGCCGATCCACGCGAGCCACGGGGAGTCGAACGCCGGGTGCGAAACAACCACGCCCGCGGCGATCGCGACGATGCCGGCAGCGAGCGCCGCGCGCGGATGCCTCGCGAACGGCCAGGCGATCACGCTGGCGGCCGCGATGCAGTGGAGGATGCCGAACCAGATCCAGGTCCGCGGAAAGGCGAGAAGGGTCGCGACGCTGACTGCGAGCGCGCAGCCCGCGATGACCGCGATGCGACGCCATCGTTTCCCGGCCGCGACATTCTGCCGGCGCGCGAGGTCGAGCGAAACGCCGACCAGTCCCATGAACGTCGCGACGATCGCGGCGCGCATGCAGAGCCAGAACAGATCGTGCTCGAAGTCGAACCGCGCGAGACGAAACAGCGCGAGGTCGAACGAGAGGTGATAGGCGACCATCGCGACGATCGCGACGCCGCGCAACGCGTCGACCGCACCGATTCGGGTCGACGAAGCCATCGCGCCTGGCGGCAGGCGCTTCAGCATCGACCGTGCGGCGGGCATTGCAGCACTTCCGCGATGCCGGGCAAGTCCGGCGGCGGCGTCTCGCGGCGGCGCAAGGCATCCTGCGGACGCGGCATCGACACGACAAGACTCATCGCGTCGCACTATAACCCGCGTCCCCGGCCGTGCCGACTCGCGGTGGCGCGTTGCGCGAATGTCCGGAAGGTGAGGGATATCGTGGCGAGTCCCGGCTTGCAACCGCGACGGGGTCTCGCGCGTTGAAGACGTGTGGGATGCCGCCGACACGACGTCGGGCGCTATCCCGACGGTCCGACTCGCCCAATCCCGGACACTGGGACCCTTTCGGAGTTTTCGCGATGCGCAACCCTTCTCAACTGCTCGCTGCCGCGGCGCTCGCCGTCGCCGTTTTCTCGCCGAACGCGCTCGCCGATTCGCTCGCCACGATCCCCCCGATCGGACCCGGCCCCTACCAGGTCGGCTGCTCGTCGGTCGAGCAGGACTTCTCGCGCACCGGCGGGCAGAACGCCGAGGAATGGTGGGAAGGACAGCCTGCGTCGAACGGATCGGCGCGCTACGTTACGGACCTCCTGTCGACCAGCGCGACGCCGGTCCTGAGCGTCGCCATCCCGGATGACTTCGAGCTGTACGGGCCCTACCGGGACACGTCGTTGCCCGTCGCGCTGATCATCTGCTACCCGACCGACGCGGGCAATCCGTACGCCGACTACGCGCTGCCGACCGGCTCGCTCGTGCCGCACATGCAGCGCAGCGGGCAACCGCCGCTCATCAGCGGCGCGCGCGGGCGCTGGCCGGTGATGCTGTTCTCGCACGGCCTCGGCGGAAGCCCGATTTCGGGCGACCACATCGAGGTGTTCAAGCTGTTCGCCAGCCAGGGCTACGTCGTCGTCGCGCCGTTCCACGGCGACCCGCGTATCGTCGACGTGCGCCTCGAGGACGACCAGGACCTGCTGATCGCGATCCTGAACTTCCCCAAATACACGGCGATGCAGGCGGTGCGTCCGCTCTCGCTCGCCCGCGCGCTCGACTACGTGCTCGCAAGCTCCGAGTGGGCGAGCCGCATCGACCCCTCGATGGTCACGGGCTTCGGCGCGAGCCTCGGCGCCGAGTCCCTGATGCTGCAGGCCGGCGCGAAGCTCTCGACGACGGTAGGGCTCGCGTCGAAGCAGGTGATCGCCGACGTCCGCCTCCGGGCGATCGCGACGTACGTGCCGTATTTCGGGCAGCCGTTCTTCCCGGCTTTCGGCCGCGACCAAGGTGGCGTCGATGCGATGCTCCCGATCCCTGTGCTAGCGATCGCCGGGACCGCCGACACGACCGCGCCGCTCGCGACGACGCGCGAGGCGATCGAGCGCCTGACCCAATCGCGCATTCTCGTCTCGCTCGAAGGCGTCGAGCACGGGTTCGACCTGGCGTCGACCGGCGACATCTTCACGTGGACGCTCGAGTTCCTCGCCGCGCACGCGCTCGACGACCGCGTCGCGCGCGCGACGATCCAGCGCATGGAGCGCGTCGCCGGCGGCGGCGACGACCGTCGCCTCATCGACTACACGGCGCCCGCGCCCGCGTCGGGCGGCGAGCGGATCGTCGTCGAGTTCCAGAACGACGCGCTCGCGCACTTCTTCTACACGGCCGATGCGGACGAGGCGGCGATGCTCGACGCGGGCGTGATCGTCCCCGGCTGGCGGCGCACCGGCTTCGCGTTCAAGGCGTGGGACCGCTTCGACGCGAACGGGCTCTCGTCGTGCCGCTATTTCACGAGCCGCAGCGGCGTCTACTCGCACTTCTATTCGATCAACGTTCCGGAGTGCGCCATCCTCGCCGCCGATCCTCTGTGGCGCTTCGAAGCGCTGGCGTTCCGCGCCGATCCGCCGTTCGGCGAGGATTGCCCGGCGAATCGCATGCGTGTCACGCGGATCTACAACCTGATGGCGGGCGGTGCGCCCAACCATCGCTTCGTCACGAGCGGCAGCGAGGCGGCGCACATGGTCGACGAAAACTGGTTGATCGAAGGCAGCGTGTTCTGCACGCCGCCGTAGGGATCAGGGGCTTGACCCCGGGACGGGTGTCGGGGGCCGGCCCCGGGTTCATCGGGGTCCGACCTCCGGTCGTGCGGATGTCAGCGCTTCGCGCCTCGGGTCGCCTGTTCTCCTCGCCGATCGGCGCGCGCCATCCGGGATCGGAGCCAAACGTTTTCGAGGATGCGCTCCCGGGCGTGGTCGCGATGACGATCGGATCCGCCCCGTGATGGATGACCGACGGCGCCATGGCCCGCCAGCGCCACGCCGACCTTGACGCCGCCCGCAAGCGGCCGTGCGATGTCGATCGACCGTAGAGTTCGCCCGCGTCGGGCGCCAGCGTGTAATCGACCGATCCCCCGAGATGGGTGGCCTTGGCGACCGTCACGCGCAGCGGAGCGCCGCCCTCGGGAACGAACGAGATCGGCAAAGCCCGCCCCGCAAGGGACGATGGATTGCCACCGCGGCCCTCGCGCTATCATCGCGCGATGACGATGGGTGCGGCGACGCCGCCCGGCGCTGCGAGACCGGTCGACCTGCGAATCGGGGTCGACCTAGGCGGCACCAAGATCGAAGCGCTCGCACTCGACGGCGCCGGGCACGAGCGATTCCGCCGCCGCGTGCCGACGCCGCAGGGCAACTACGCGGCGACGATCGCGGCGATCGTATCGCTGGTGGACGACGCGGAGCGCGCGCTCGGCGCGCGCGCGACCGTCGGCGTCGGAACGCCCGGCTCGATCTCGCGCGCGAGCGGACTCCTGCGCGGAGCGAACTCGGTGTGCCTCAACGGCCGCCCGATCCGCGAGGATCTCGCACGCGTGCTCGGACGCGCCGTGCGCGTCACCAACGACGCGAACTGCTTCGCGCTGTCCGAAGCGGTGGACGGTGCGGGTGCGGGCGCGGACGTCGTGTTCGGCGTGATCCTCGGCACCGGCGTCGGCGCTGGCGTGGTCGTACGCGGGCAGGTTCTCGATGGCCCCAACGGCATCGCCGGCGAGTGGGGTCACAATCCGCTGCCCTGGCCCCGCGACGACGAGCGTCCGGGCCGCGCATGCTTCTGCGGCCGGCACGGATGCATCGAGACGTTCCTTTCCGGCCCGGGGATCGCCGCCGATCACCGCCGCGCGACCGGCGTTGAGTCGACGCCCGAGGCGATTTTCGCCGCGGCCACCGCGGGGGATCGCGCGTCCGAAGACACGCTCGCGCGCTACGAGGAACGCCTCGCCCGAGCGCTCGCGCACGTGATCAACGTGCTCGATCCCGACGTGATCGTGCTGGGCGGCGGGCTGTCGAACTTCGAGCGGCTCTACGAGAGCGTCCCACGCCTGTGGGCGCCGTGGGTGTTTTCCGATCGCGTCGACACGCGCCTTGCGCGGCATCGCCACGGTGACGCGAGCGGTGTTCGCGGGGCGGCCTGGCTCTGGCCGGCCCCGGCGAAAGCACCGGAGTAGAATTGCCCCGACGCCCGGTTCGTGGCGTCCGACCGACGCGACCATGGCGATCGACCTCCTCTCCCCGGCGTTCCGCGCGGAATTCCAGTTCGCGGCGGCGGCGTTCGCGGGGGGCTTCCTGCTCGAGCGGCTGCGGCCCGCGCACGCGCGCCAGCCGTGGCGCGCGGTCGCGTTCAACGTTCTCATCGCGATCGTGTTCCTCTACCTGACGATGCTGATCGTTCCGCCGCTCTCCGACCTGGCCGAGGCGATCGCCAAACGCCATTCGCTGAAGATCCCGATCCGCTTCCCCGACGGCGTCGCCGGCTCGATCCTGCAGACGATCGCGTTCTTCGCGGTCTTCGACTTCTTCTTCTACTGGTGGCACCGCGCGCAGCACCGCTTCCGTTGGCTCTGGGTGCAGCACAAGTTCCACCACCAGGACCGCTACGTCAACGTCACGACCGTTCATCGCTACCACTTCAGCGAGGAAGTGTTCCGCGTGTTCGTGATCGTCGTGCCGATGGCCGTGCTGTTCGACTTCAAGCCGCCGACCGTCGCGTGGATCTGGACCGCGTTCCTGCTCTGGGGCTACTGGATCCACATGAACCTCAAGGTGAGCCTCGGCCCGCTCGGCCGCTGGATCAGCGGGCCGCAGTTCCACCGTTATCACCACACGCCCGAATACGGGAACGTCAACTTCGCCGCGATCTTCCCGTTTTGGGACCGCTTGTTCCGCACCTACCACCATCCTGCGCCCGGCCATTTCCCGCAGGACACCGGCGTGCGCGACGCGACCGACGGCAACACGCTTTACGAGGCCACCGTTTCTCCGTTCGTCGAATGGGGAAAGTCGATCCGCCGCGCGTTCACGCGCGGGCGAGGAGTTCCGGTCGCCGACTAGTTTCGAGGCGCGCGCAATCCCGACCCGCGGCGATCGACCGAAGCGCGCGTGGCTCCCGCGGTTCCGACTTCGGTCGGACCATTCCGCGAGCGATCGGGCGACGTCGGACAGAAGCCCGAACCACGAAACGGCGAACCGCGCGCAGTTCGTGATGCGCGCTTCCGCGCCCTACATCCCGACGTAATTCGGCCCGCCTCCGCCTTCGGGCACCGTCCAGACGATGTTCTGACGCGGATCCTTGATGTCGCAGGTCTTGCAATGCACGCAGTTCTGCGCGTTGACCTGGAGCCGTCGCCCGCCCGCGCCGTCGTCGACGAACTCGTAGACGCCCGCCGGGCAGTAGCGCTGCTCCGGGCCGTCGTAGACGGCGAGGTTGACCGCGACCGGAATGGACGGATCCTTGAGCTCGAGGTGCGAGGGCTGGTTCTCCTCGTGGTTGGTGTTCGAGAGAAACACCGACGAGAGCCGGTCGAACGTGAGCGTGCCGTCGGGCTTCGGCGAGGCGATCGGCGGGGCGGCGGCCGCCGGCTCGAGCGTCGCATGGTCCGGCTTGCCGTGCCGCAGCGTCCACGGCACGAGCTTGCCCAGACCGAGGTCGTTCATCCACATGTGGAAGCCGCCGTGCAGAGTGCCGAGCAGCATGCCCCACTGGAGGCCCGGCTTGACGTTGCGCACCTTCCAGAGATCCTCGTAGACCCAGGACGCGCGCCAGGCGTCGTCGTAGTCGGCGAGCGTGTCGTGCGAGCGGCCGGCCGCGATCGCCGCGAACGCGGACTCGGCGGCGAGCATGCCGGTCTTGATCGCGTTGTGCGAGCCCTTGATCCGCGGCAGGTTCACGAAGCCGGCCGCGCAGCCGACGAGCGCGCCTCCGGGAAACGCGAGCCTCGGCACCGACTGGAGCCCGCCCTCGTTGATCGCGCGCGAGCCGTACGCGATGCGCTTCGCGCCCGCGAACGTGTCGCGGATCGCAGGATGCGTCTTGAAGCGCTGGAACTCGTCGTACGGCGACAGGTGCGGGTTCGTGTAGTTGAGGTGGACGACGAACCCGCAGGCGACGAGGTCGTCGCCGTAGTGGTAGACGAACGAGCCTCCGCCGGTTCGCGAGTCCAGCGGCCAGCCTTGGCTGTGCAGCACGAGCCCCTTGCGGTGGCGCGAGCGGTCGACCTGCCACAGCTCCTTGAGGCCGATCCCGTATTTCTGCGGGTCGACGCCGTCGCGCAGGTTGTAGCGCGTCATCAGCGTCTGCGACAGCGAGCCTCGGCACCCTTCGGCGAACAGCGTGTAGCGGGCGCGCAGCTCCATGCCCGGCGCGTAGTCGGGCTTGTGCGTGCCGTCCTTCGCGATGCCCATGTCGCCGGTGGCCACCCCCGCGACCGCGCCGCGCTCATCGAACAACACCTCGGCCCCCGCGAATCCCGCGTAGATCTCGACGCCGAGCGCCTCGGCTTCCTTGCCGAGCCAGCGGCACAGGTTGCCCAGGCTCGCGATGAAGTTGCCGTGGTTGTCCATGAGCCGCGGCAGTGCCCAGTTCGGGATCCGGATCGCTCGCTCCGGCGTGAGCACGAGGAAGCGGTCCTCGGTCACCGGCGTGTCGAGCGGCGCGCCGCGCGCGCGCCAGTCGGGCAGGAGCTCGGAGAGGCCGCGCGGATCGACCACCGCCCCCGACAGGATGTGCGCGCCGATCTCGGAGCCCTTCTCGATCAGGCACACCGACGTTTCCCGTCCCTGTGCCGCGGCGAGCTGCTTGACGCGGATCGCCGCGGCGAGCCCCGCGGGCCCGCCGCCGACGATCAGGACGTCGTAATCCATCGATTCGCGCGTCATCGGGCCTCGGGGAGAAATAGGGGCAGGGCGGCGCGAGCGTTGTCCGCGCGACCCGCGAATGGCGCGGCGGCGACGGTCGAGCGGCAGGTGCGTGCGTCGAATTATAATGCGCCGACGCGCGCGTTTCGCGCGTGGCGCCCACGATGGGAACGACCCGTACCCATGTCCACACGTCGATCCAGTCGATCCGCTGGGGGGACATGGACGCGCTCGGCCATCTCAACAACACCGTCTACTTCCGCTTCATGGAGCAGGCGCGCATCGAGTGGTTCTTCGCGCATGAGCGTGCCGGCGCGAATGGAACCGGCACCGGGCCGGTCATCGTCAACGCGAGCTGCACGTTCCTGATCCCGCTCACCTACCCGGGCGACGTCGAGGTGCGCATGTACCTCGGCGAAGCGGGCCGGTCGAGCATCGAGACCTGCTACGAGCTCGACGCGGGTGGGCGGCGCGCCGCCGAGGGTGCGGCGAAGATGGTGTGGATCGATGTCGCGAGCGGCCGCTCGGTGCCGTTGCCGGATGCCGTGCGGAGCGCGTCCCTCGCCGCCGGATGAACCAGCGAAAGCCCGATCGCATGCCCGCCCCGCTCTGGAACCCGTCGCCGCAACGGATCGCCGACGCGAACATCACGGCGTTCACGCGTCGCGTCGAGGCGAAGCATCGCGTCTCGCTCCCGGGTTACGACGTGCTGTGGCGCTGGTCGTTGGACCACCCGGAGGCGTTCTGGCGCGAGGTTTGGGAAGACGGAGGCGTGATCGGAACGCCCGGCGCGCGCGCGCTCGTCGACGGCGACCGCATGCCCGGCGCGCGCTTCTTCCCCGACGCGACGCTCAACTTCGCCGAGAACCTGCTCGAGCGCCGCGCTGCCGACGACGCAGGCGACTCGGTGGTGTTCCGCGGCGAGGACAAGGTGCGTGTTCGCCTCTCGCACGCGACGCTGCATGCGACGGTGTCCCGGCTCGCGCGCGCGTACGATGCGCTCGGAGTCGCGACCGGCGACCGGATCGCCGCCATCATGCCCAACATGCCCGAGGCGTTGATGGCGATGCTGGCCGGCGCGGCGCGCGGCGCGATCTGGTCGTCGTGCTCGCCCGACTTCGGCGTGCAAGGCGTGCTCGACCGTTTCGGGCAGATCGAGCCGAAGGTGCTGGTGACCGTCGACGGCTACTTCTACAACGGCAAGTCGATCGCGATCGCCGACAAGGTCGCAGCGATCGTTGCGGAGCTGCCCAGCGTCGAGCGGGTCGTCGTCGTGCCCTATCTCGGCGGCGCCAACGGCCCGATCGGCATCGACGCGATTCGGGACGCGGTGTCGTGGGACGATTTCCTCGCGCCGCACGCGGCCGGGCCGATCCCCTACGCGCCGCTGCCGTTCGCGCACCCGCTCTACATCCTGTTCTCGTCCGGCACCACCGGCGTTCCCAAGTGCATCGTGCACGGCGCCGGCGGGACGCTGCTCCAGCACATCAAGGAGCTGCGGCTGCACGGCGACGTGAAGCACGGCGACCGGCTCTTCTACTTCACGACCTGCGGCTGGATGATGTGGAACTGGCTGGTGTCGGGCCTCGCGGTGGGCGCGACGCTGCTGCTTTACGACGGGTCGCCGTTCGTGCGCGCCGGTCGGATGCTGTGGGATTACGCGGACGAGGAGCGCATGACGCACTTCGGCACGTCGGCCAAGTACATCGACGCGCTGAAGAAGGTCGCGCTGGTGCCGCGCAAGGACTACACGCTCGCGACGCTCGCGACGATGTTCTCGACCGGAAGCCCGCTCGCGCCCGAGTCGTTCGACTACGTCTACCAGGCGGTAAAGAACGACCTCGCGCTCGCGTCGATCTCGGGCGGCACCGACATCGTCAGTTGCTTCGTGCTCGGCAACCCGACGCTGCCGGTCTGGCGCGGCGAGATCCAGTGCCGCGGCCTCGGGCTCGCCGTCGACGCGTTCGACGACGACGGCCGCCCGGTACCCCCGGGCACGGGCCAGCGCGGCGAGCTCGTCTGCACGAAGCCGTTCCCGTCGATGCCGATCGGCTTCTGGAACGACCCGGACGACGCCAGGTACCTCGCTGCGTACTTCGAGCGGTTCCCCGGCGTCTGGTGCCACGGCGATTACATCGAGATCACGGCGCACGGCGGGATCATCATCCACGGCCGCTCGGACGCCACGCTCAACCCGGGGGGCGTGCGCATCGGCACCGCCGAGATCTACCGGCAGGTCGAGCAGCTCGACGAGGTCGTCGAGAGCCTCGTGATCGGACAGGACTGGCCGCCGGGCGGGCTCGGCGACGTGCGCATCGTCCTGTTCGTCAAGCTGCGCGAAGGGCTCGTGCTCGACGCGGCGCTCGTCGACCGCATCCAGAAGCACATCCGCGCGAACACGACGCCGCGCCACGTGCCCGCGAAGGTCGTGCAGGTCACCGACATCCCGCGCACCAAGAGCAACAAGATCGTCGAGCTCGCAGTGCGCGACGTCGTGCACGGGCGCCCGGTGAAGAACCTCGACGCGCTGGCGAACCCCGAGGCGCTCGAGCAGTTCCGCGACCGCCCCGAGCTCAAGTCGTGAACGCGCGGATCCGTTGAACCTGCTCGCGATCCTCGCGGCGCTCGGTCTCGAGCAATGGCATGCGCCATCGTGGCGCATCGCGATCGAGCGCGCGTTCGTGCGCCAGGCGCATCGCCTGGAGCGGCTGTTCAACGGCGGCACCTCGACGCAGGGGACGGTCGCGGCGGCGATCGCGATCCTGCCGCCGACGCTCGCCGCGCTCGGCGCGTGGTGGGCGCTCGCGACACTGCACCCGCTCGCCGGCTTCGCGTTCAACGTGTTCGTGCTCTACGCGATGATGGGATTCCGGCGCTTCAGCCATGCGGTGTCGGCGATCGTCGCCGCGTTCCACGAGGGCGACATCGCGGCGGCGCGCCGGGCGCTGGGCGCTTGGCGCGGCGGTGTTTCACCGGAGCTCTCGTCGGGCGACGTCGCGCGGCTCGCGATCGAGCGCGGCCTCGTCGACGCGTACCGCCAGGTCTTCGCGGTGCTGTTCTGGTTCGTCGTGCTGCCCGGGCCGACCGGCGCGATCCTCTACCGCGCGACCGCGCGACTCGCGCACGAATGGGCGGAACCGCGCGCCGGGACCGACCTCACGCCGGTCGTTCGCGAGCGCGACCGCTTCGGCGCGCCGGTACGGCGACTTCTCGCATGGCTCGACTGGATCCCGGTGCGCCTCACCGCGATCGCGTTCGCCGCGGTCGGCGATTTCGAAGATGCGGTCGCGAGCTGGCGCACGCAGGCCGCGTCCTGGGCGCGCGAGATCGGCGGACGATCGATGGGCATCGTTCTGGCCAGCGGCGCGGGCGCGCTCGGCGTCGTGCTGGGCGGACCGTTGCCTTCGCCCGACGGCGAGGTCGACTGGCGCCCGGAGCTCGGCATGGGAGAGCCGGTCGAGCCCGAGGTTCTCCCGTCGGCGGTCGGGCTCGTGTGGCGCGCGCTGGTGCTGTGGCTCGCCGTCATGCTCCTGCTGACGGTCGCGAGCCTGCTGCGGTAAGCGAACGTCCGTGGTGGGCGGGCTTCAGCGCGGGGCCTCGCGTCTCGACGGGAGAAAAGCGTCGGGCCGAAGGCCGACCCGCAATCCCGCAATCCCGCAATCCCGCAATCCCGCAATCCCGCAATGCCGCGGCGACGCCGCGCGTCACGAGGTCGACGACGCCGAACCCGCGTGCCGCGAGGACGACCTCGCCGGATCGCGCGCGGCTGCGCCTTCTTCGCGCAACGCATGCAGCAGCGTGAGCCGTTGCGGCGCGATGCGGCCCGCCTCGACCGCCGCGATGATCGCGCAGCCGGGCTCGCGGTCGTGCCGGCAATCGCGGAACCGGCAGGTGCCGAGCAGCGCGCGCATCTCGACGAACGCTTCAGGCAGGGCGTCCGGATCGGCGTGCGCGATGCCGAACACCTTCATGCCCGGTGAGTCGACGATCCAGCCGGCGCGCTCGCCTGGAAGCGCGAACAGCGCCGTCTCGGTCGTCGTATGGCGCCCGCTCGCGTGCACCGAGGAGAGCTCGCCGACCCTTGCGCCGGCGTGCGGAACCAGCGCATTGAGGATCGTCGACTTGCCCATGCCCGACTGGCCGATCAAAACGCTGCGCTCGCCCGCGACGAGCGCTGCGAGCGGAGCCGCCGAGCGCTTCGCCGCGCAGGCGACGACCGCATAGCCGAGTCCGCGATAGGGCGCGAGCCGCTCGAGGAGCGCGTCGTGGCCGGGAAGGTCCGACTTGTTCGCGACCAGGACGAACCGGCAGCGCTCGAGTTCGGCGGCGACGATCCAGCGGTTGAGGAGCGTCTCGTCGATCGCGACGTCGGGCGCGACGACGCCCACGACCTGCGTGACGTTCGCCGCGAGCACTTTTTCGCGAAACGCGTCGGACCGCCACAGGAGCGAGCTGCGCGGCTCGACCTCCTCGATCGCGCCGCCGCCGGCGATCCGGGCGATGCGCACGCGGTCGCCGCACGCGACGACGGTCCGGCGGCCCTTCAAAAGACAGTCGACGAGCTCTCCGTCGTCGAGGAGGACCGCGAAATGGCGGCGCCAGGCCGCGACGACCAGACCGGCGATGCCGGCCTTCACTTCGCCCCGGCGCGCCGGGCAATCACCTCGGTGCGCGCCGCGCAGGCGAGGTCGTTCTGCGTGATCCCGCCGGCGTCGTGCGTCGACCACGCGACCGTGCAGCGCCCCCAGCCCACCGCGAGCTCCGGATGGTGATCGAGCGCGTTCGCGAACTCCGACACCGCGTTCACGAACGCCATCGTCGCGCGCCAGTCGGCGAAACGGTAGCTCCTGGCGAGCGGCCCGCCGCTACGCGACCAGCCGGGAAGCACGCGCAGCGCCTCGTCGACGGCTAGGTCGGCGAGCTTCGGCGCGCCAGGCCCGACGGGCAGGGCGGCGAGCGATTCGATCGTGGCGGTCATGCGCGCCTCACTTGGAAAACCGGTAGTGCTCGCGGTCGAGGTAGGCGGCGACGCTCGCCTCGTCATCGGGGAAATACTGGAGCGAAAGCTCGGTGCTGCAATAGCGGACCTGCGCGAGAAGCTGCGCGGGCGTGGTGACCTTGCGGTCGGGGCGCGTGTAGATTCGCGCGGCGTCGCCGTCGAATTTGCGCAGGTGGCAACCGTTGCAATCCTTCTGCGCGAGCGCGCGTCCTGCGGCGGCGTCGCCTCCCGCATACGGGTGCGCGGCCTGGGCGCTGGCGAGCCCCGTCGCCGAGGAGGCGATCGCGATTCCGGCAACGAGCGCGGTGAAACGGCTCATGCGCTCGCGGCAGCGATCGCCGAGGGCGGCTCGCGTCCCTCCAGCGACTCGAGACGCGCGATGCGCATCGCGGCGGGAGGGTGCGAATCGTGGAACGCCGAGTGCAGCGGATCGGGCGTCAGCGTCGACGCGTTGTCCTCGGTCAGCCGCACGAGCGCCGAGACCATCGCGCCGGCCGACGCGTTGCGCGCGGCGAACGCGTCGGCCTCGAACTCGTGCCGGCGCGAATACCAGGACGCGATCGGCGCGAGCAGGAACGTGAACACCGGCAGCACGAGGAAGAAGAGCACCAGCACGACGCCGGGCCGGTCGGGCCACGGGGGCACGTACAGGCCGCGGTAGAACCAGTCGGCGTTCGCCAGCCATGCGAGCAGAGCGAAAAATGCGAGCGAGGCGAGCGCCGACCAGGCGATGCGCTTCGCGACGTGGCGCAACTTGAAGTGGCCGAGCTCGTGCGCGAGCACCGCCTCCGTCTCGTCCGGCGCGAGCCGCTCGAGCAGCGTGTCGAACAGCACGATCCGCTTGGCGCGTCCGAACCCGGTGAAGTACGCGTTGCCGTGGCTGGACCGCTTCGAGCCGTCCATCGTGTAGAGCCCGCGCGACGCGAAGCCGCAGCGCGCGAGCAGCGACTCGATCCGCGCACGCGCCGGACCTTCCGGCACCGGTGTGAACCGGTTGAAGATCGGCGCGATCAAGGTCGGGTAGAGCGCGAGCACGACGAGCTGGAACGCCATCCACGCGCCCCACGCCCAGAGCCACCATGCTTCGCCGGCGTAGCGCATCAGCGCGATCACCAGCGCGGCGATCGGCAGGCCGAGCAGCCCGCCCACCAGGACGCCCTTGGCGAGGTCGGCGAACCAGGTGCGAAGCGTGGTGCGGTTGAAGCCGAAGCGCGTCTCGATCACGAACGTGCGGTAGGCGGCGAACGGCAGCGAAACGAGCGCGAAGACCAGCACGACGGCGGCGATCAGCAGGAGGTCCTGCACGAGAGGCGGGACGTCGACGATGCCGGTCATGCCGGTGAGGAACGCGAGGCCGCGGCCCCGCGTCAGCCCGAGGAGCACGAGCGTTCCGACGATCGAGGAAGCGATCGCGATGCGCGTGTGCGCGATCGTGTAGTCGGCGGCCTTGCGGTGCGCGTCGGGGCCGATGCGCCCGGCGAATGCCGGCGGCACCGCGTCCCGATGGCGGCGCACCGAGGCGATCTGGCGCAGGGAAAGCCAGGTCTCGATCGCGAGCGTTAGCGCGACGGTGACGAGGAAGATCGTGGTGAAGGTCGAGGCGGACATGGTCGGATCGCGGCGGCCGTATGCGAAAATGCCGGTTCCATTCTACGACAGCGGCTTCGCCGTGGCCGTTCCCCGATGCCCCTCCCGCCCTCCATCGCCGCCGTCGACGACCGCCTGATCTGGATCGACCTCGAGATGACCGGGCTCAAGCCCGAGGCCGACCGGATCCTCGAGGTCGCGCTGGTCGTCACCGATGCGGCGCTCGTCGTCGTCGCCGAGGCGCCCGTGTGGGTGGTGCGGCAGGCGGACGAGACGCTCGCGGCGATGGATTCGTGGAACCAGGGCACGCACGGCCGCTCGGGCCTGATCGACCGCGCGAAGGCTTCGACGATGGACGAGGCTGCGGTCGAGTCGGCGGCGCTCGCGTTCCTGCGCGCGCATGTCCCGGCGAAGTCCTCGCCGATGTGCGGCAACTCGATCTGCCAGGACCGCCGCTTCCTCGCGCGCTGGATGCCCGCGCTCGAGGATCACTTCCACTATCGCAACCTCGACGTGTCGACGCTGAAGGAACTGGCGCGCCGCTGGGCGCCGGCGGTCGCAAAGGCGTTCACGAAGGAATCGAAGCACACGGCGCTCGCCGATGTGTACGAGGCGATCGACGAGTTGCGCCACTACCGCCAGCATTTCCTGCGCGGGCCCACGGGCGCCTAAATGGGCGACGCGCGATCGCCGCATGGACCCGGCGAGCCCGGCAGAGGTGCGTCGAGCGCCGCCGCGCCACCGCCGGGCGACGCGCCGCGCTACCGCTTCTGCAGCGCGTGCGGCTCGCCGCGGCTCGCTTGGCGCGTGCCCGACGACGACACGTTGCCCCGCGAGGTGTGCGACGCGTGCGGCACGATCCACTACCGCAATCCGAAGATCGTCGTCGGCTGCCTCGCGACGCTCGGCGACGAGGTCCTGCTGTGCCGCCGTGCGATCGAGCCGCGGAAGGGCCTGTGGACGCTGCCGGCGGGATTCATGGAGAACGGCGAGACGCTGTCCGCCGCCGCCGCGCGCGAGACGCTCGAGGAAGCGCAGGCGCGCGTCGACGTCGGGGTGCTCTACACGGTCATCAGCCTGCCGCAGATCAGCCAGGTCTACATGATGTTCCGGTCGCGCCTCCTCGATCGCGACTTCGGAGCGGGGCCCGAGAGCCTCGAGGTGCGGCTGTTCCGCGAGGAGGACATTCCCTGGGAACGGATCGCGTTTCGCACGATCGCGCGCACGCTGCGCAGGTTCTTCCTCGACCGCCGCGACGGCGCGTTCCCTTTGCGCGTCTCCTCGCTCGAGCGCCGCGAGCGCCTCGCGCCGGACCTGATGGGCGCGGCGTAGGACAAGGGGACGATGCGCCGGGCCGCGGCTTTCGTGACGACGCCCCGGGAACCTGCGGTAAACTCCTGCGTCACGAGACAGACGGGCGTGCCGATCCGCGCATGAGAACGCGGGCGAGCGCGTCATCCCGCCGTCGCGAAATGGCGCGCCGGCTCGCATTTCTGGAGGATTCGATGCATGCACTCGTTCGTGCGGCGCTCGCCGCGACCACTGCCTTCCTCGTCGCCGTGGGTGCGCCCGCGGTCGCGCAGACCAACCGCATCTCGATCACGACCGGCGGCACCGGCGGTGTCTACTACCCGCTCGGCGGCGGAATGGCCAACATCCTGTCGAAGTACGTGCCCGGTCTTCAGGCGACCGCCGAGGTCACCGGCGGCTCGGTCGACAACCTGAAGCTCATCGCCGCCGGCAAGGCCGAGGTCGGCTTCTCGATGGTCGACGCGGCGTGGGATGGATACAAGGGCCAGGACAAGTTCAAGGACGCGCCGATCGCCGCGCGCACCCTGATGGTGCTGTACCCGAACCGCATGCAGGTCGTCACGATCGAAGGCTCGGGCGTCACCAAGCTGTCCGATCTCAAGGGCAAGCGCGTGTCGACCGGCTCGCCGGGCAGCGGCACCGAGATCATGGCGCACCGCGTCCTCGAAGCCGTCGGAATCGACCCGAAGAAGGACATCAAGATGGAGCGTCTCGGCGCGGCTGAGAGCGTGAACGCGATCAAGGACCGCAAGATCGACGCCTTCTTCTGGGTCGGCGGCGTGCCGACCGCGGCGCTCACCGATCTCGCCGCGACGCCGGGCGTGAAGATCAAGCTGCTCGATCACGGCGAGGCGGTCGCGGCGATGAACGCGAAGCACGGGCCGTTGTACGTCAAGGGCGTCATCCCGGCGAATGCGTACACGGGCCAGGACAAGCCGGTCGAGAACGTCGACGTCTGGAACATCCTCGTGACCAGCGACAAGATGAGCAACGACATGGCGTACGGCATCGTCAAGACGCTGATGGAGAAGAAGCCCGAGCTCGTCGCCGTCCACAAGGAGGC
>JBDTNO010000058.1:0-16169 GCA_039933715.1 Betaproteobacteria bacterium | reverse complement strand
ACGCGGCGCACGCCCTCGTCGCGCCAGTCGAAGCGCGGCCGCGGCAGCATGCCGAGCTTCCACAGCGGCCGGATCTGCAACACGAGCTGCGCGATGCCGCCGGCGAACACGCCCCACGCGAGCGCCATCACCGGAGGGTCCACGTGAGGCGCGAGCCAGATCGCCGACGCGATGATCGAAAGATTCAGGAGCACCGGCGTGAACGCCGGGATCGCGAAGCGCCGGTGCACGTTCAGCACACCGCCGGCGAGCGAGGTCAGCGAGATGAACAGGATGTAGGGAAAGACGACGCGGATCAGGTCCGCCGTCAGCGTCGCCTTCGCGGGATCGCGCGCGAACGCGCCGGCGAGCAGGTATACGAGCCAGGGCGCGGCTAGGACGCCGGCCACCGTCACGAAGAACAGCACGACCGCGAGGAGCGTCGCCACACGCGAGACGAGGTCGTGGGTCGCGTCGTGGCCGCGCGTGCGCCGGTACTCGGCAAGGATCGGGACGAAGGCCTGCGAGAACGCGCCTTCGGCGAACAGCCGCCGCAGGATGTTCGGCAGCCGGAAGGCCGCCTCGAACGCGTCCATCGCCGGGCCCGCACCGAAGATCGCCGCCTTGAGGCTTTCGCGAACGAGGCCGGTGACGCGCGAAGCGAGCGTCATGCCGCTGACGGTGAAGACGGCTTTGAGGAGGTTCATGGAAGGAAAGGGAGGCGGTCGGCGGTCGGCGGTCGGCGGTGGGGCGTCGAGTGTTGTGCGGCTTCGTGCTCTGGCGAGAGCCTCCGAATGTCGACTCCGCGCCATGGACGGCCGTTCCGACCGCAGACCACCGGCCGCCTCGGTTGCCGTTCCGATCCGCGCACGCTAACTCCTTGCCAGCATTGCAATAATGGGATAGTATTCCAAGTCTTTGCCGATCCCCGCCGAACCGGTGCGCGGGAGAGGCGCCACCCCCCACACGAAGAGCAATCCATGGCGAATACGGCGCAAGCCCGCAAGCGCGCCCGGCAGGCGGAAGCGACGCGCAAGCGCAACGCGAGCCTCACGTCGGAACTGCGCACCGCGGTCAAGAAGGTGAAGAAGGCGATCGTCTCCGGCGACAAGGCCGGTGCGGCGAAGACGCTCCAGGAGTCGCAGTCGACGATCGACCGCGTCGCCGAGAAGAAGATCGTCCACAAGAACATGGCGTCGCGCACCAAGTCGCGGCTCGCGACCGCGATCAAGGCGATGCCCTGAGGGGCGCGTGAGCGTTCGTGATGTCCTGCGAGAGCGCCGTCCCGGCGCTCTCGTCGCTTCGGGCATCCGCTATACGGGCTCGGCGGGCTCGCCGGACGCCCGTCCTGCCGGCCAGGCGGCGTGAGCGACGACGGATGCGCGAGCGCGCCGGCAAGGGTTTCGAGCACGAGGCCGTTGTCGCCCGCGAACTGCACGAGGAACTGCCACAGTCGCGGCTCGAGCGTGCGGAGCGAGGCGCCGACGACGACCGCCCGCGCATCGCCCACCATCACCGGCCGCACGAGCGGCGAATACGCGACACGGTGCTCCCGCCCGAACGCGGCGGTGACGCCCGCGAGCCGCTCGGTCCAGTCGCTCGGCCGGAACGGTCGCCCCGAGGCATTGAAGCCCCAGATCACGGCGTCGAGGCCGGCATCGGTCATCGCGGTGGGAAGCGTGCAGCGTGCGGGGCGCTCGCGGCCCGGCCGCGCCGGCGCAACGGCGGGAAAACGGCCCGATTCTAGCAACGGCGCTCGCAATGGCTTCCCGCGCGGACCCTGACGCGGCGGACGTGGCGTCGAGCGGCGGATCGGTCGGCGAACCGTCGAGCGCACGGCATGGTGCTTGCTTCGATCGCGGGATGGACGTCGCCTTGAGCGCCAAGCCCTCCGGGGCGCCAGACCCCGGCGACCACCCTCCCGCCGAGCGCACCCCGGACCAGGACCCGATCGCGGTGCTCTGGGACGCGCATTTCCGCGAGCCCGCCGCCGCTGTGCAGAGGGCGCGCGCGGTGGTCGACGACGCGCGCTCGGACGAGCGCTCGCGCGCCTGGGCGGAACTCGTGCTCGGCTGGCACCAGCTGTCTTTCAACAGCGACCCCGCGACCGCGGCCGCCGCGCTTCCCGGCGCGCAACGGCGTTTCGAAAAGCTCGGCGAGCGGCGCGGCGAGCTCCTCGCGCGCATCGGAGCCGCCCGCCTCGCGCTCGTGCGCCAGCAGCCGATCGACGCGCGCAGCGAGCTCCTCGCGATCTACGACGAGGCGATCACGTCGCTGCCGCCGCAGGACCGCTTCTGGGCGATCAACGCGCTCGGCGCGACCTACTACTACGAGGACCGGATCGACGAGACGATCCGCTACATGCATCTCGCGCTCGAGACGCTGCGCACGATCGACGTGTCGCCGCACCTCGCGACCGCGATGTCGAATCTCGCGGCGTCGCTCGTCACCGTCGGCGACTACGTGCCCGCGAAGGAGCTCGCGCGGGACGCGCTTGACATGCTGCCGCGCTACGACAACCCGCAACTGTGGCTGTTCGCGCGCTCGAATCTGGCCGAGGCCGAGCTCGGCACCGGCGACGCGAACGCCGCGCTCGCGACCATCGACGCGATGCTCAGCGACTCGGCGAACCCGCCGTGCAGCGCCGCGCAATCGCACTACCTGGCGATCGCCGCCGAGGTGTACGCGCTGCACGGTCGGTTCGACGACGCGGAGCGCTGCGTGCGCGAGGCCGAGACGATCCAGGCGAACTACCCGGGCGGATTCAACGGCGTCTACGCGTCGTGGGCGGCTGCCGCGCTCGCCGACGCGCGCGAGGACGACGACACGGCGCTCGCGGCGCTCGATCGCGCGATCGATACCGCCGAACGCCTGCGCCACGTGCCTACGCTATGCAAGGCCTATGCGGCGGCGGCGCGCCGGCTCGCCGCGCTCGGCCGCTTCGAGGACGCGTACCGTCGCCAGGCGCAACTGACCGAGGTGGCCCTCGAGCGGATGACCCACCGCGCGAGCGCCAAGTACTACCTGCTCAAGGTCGAGCACGAGCTGAAGCACGCGCGCGAGGCGCGCGACCGCGCCGAGCGCGAGCGGCAGGAGAGCCTCGCGATCAATCGCCAGCTCGAGCGTCTCAACCGCGAGCTCGAGCGCAAGGTGCGTGAGGTCGAGGAGCTGCAAAGCCGGCTCGCCGCCGAGGCAGTGCACGATCCGCTGACGCAACTCTTCAACCGTCGCTATCTCGATTCGGTCGTCCCCGCGCTGCTGTCGGGCGCGAACCGCCGCGCCGCGCCGCTCGCGCTCGCGCTCGTCGACCTCGATTACTTCAAGGGCGTCAACGATCGGCACGGCCACCTCGCGGGCGATCGCGTGCTGATGCAGATCGGCCGCGTGCTCGCGACGTCGCTCCGTCCCGCGGACGTGCTGTGTCGCTACGGCGGCGAGGAGTTCTGCGTCGTGCTGCCCGACACCGACGGCGCCGGCGCGCGCACGGCGCTCGCGACGCTCGCGACGCGCCTGCGCGAGCTGGTGGTCCCATGGGGCGACCATGCGCTGTCCGGCTTCACGTTCTCTGCCGGCGTCGCGGTCGCGCCCGACGACGGCACGACGCAGGCCGATCTGGTGACCGCGGCGGACCGCGCGCTCTACCATGCGAAGGGGCAGGGGCGCGAGCGCGTGGTGCTGGCGCGCAGCGACGAGGACCGTCCGGCCGCGTAGCGCGGGCGGCGACGCGGTTCGCGGCCCGCATCGCGCGTGCTAGACTTTTGCTCCTGCTCCAATGGCTCGCGCACGATTTCGCGCGCGGGCTCGCGCTCCGCGCCCGATGTCGTCCGTTCCCGTCCGCCACTTCCTGGAGTTCGCCGATTTCTCGGCCGATGAACTCCAGCACCTGTTCGCGCGCACGCGCTGGATCAAGGACCGGTTCAAGCGCTACGAGCTCTACCAGCCGCTGCGCGACCGCACGCTCGCGATGGTGTTCGAGAAGGCGTCGACGCGCACGCGCGTGTCGTTCGAGGCCGGGATGAACCAGCTCGGCGGCATCGCGATCAACCTCAATCGCCACGACACGCAGCTCTCGCGCGGCGAGCCGATCGAGGACGTCGCGCGCGTGATCAGCCGGATGGTCGACGTCGTGATGATCCGCACGTTCGGCCAGGACATCATCGAGCGTTTCGCCGCGAACTCGCGCGTTCCGGTGATCAACGGGCTCACCAACGAGCACCATCCCTGCCAGATCCTCGCCGACGTCTACACGTACATCGAGCACCGCGGCGCGATCGGCGGGCGCACGGTCGCGTGGATCGGCGACGCGAACAACATGCTGACGAGCTGGCTGCAGGCCGCGGCCGTGCTCGACTTCGACGTGCACGTGAGCTCGCCGGTCGGCTACGCGGTGAAGCGCCACGAACTGCCCGCCGCGGTCGCGAGCCGCTGCGAGAGTTTCGCGGACCCGCACGACGCCTGCCGGGGCGCCGACCTGGTCACGACCGACGTGTGGACGAGCATGGGCTTCGAGGCCGAGAACGACGCGCGCCGGCGCGCGTTCGCGGACTGGCAGGTCGACGAGGCGATGATGCGCGATGCCAGGCCCGACGCCCTGTTCATGCATTGCCTGCCCGCGCACCGCGGCGAGGAAGTCGCGGCCGAGGTGATCGACGGACCGCAGAGCGTCGTCTGGGACGAGGCCGAGAATCGGCTGCACGCGCAGAAGGCGCTGCTCGAGTACCTGGTCTGCGGGCGCGTCGAGGCGCCATGATCCGGTACGTGGTACGTACGTGGTACCGGGGGCGGGTAGTAATCGGAAGGGGGAACCTGCGATGTTCGACCACGTCGGCCTGACCGTCTCCAACCTCGAGCGCTCGCGCGCGTTCTATGCCGCGGCGCTCGCGCCGCTCGGCATCACCGAGCGGATGCGCTTCGAGAACACGATCGGCTTCGGTCGCGAGCGCCCGCAGTTCTGGATCGGCGAAGGCGACGCCGCGCAACCCGCATCGCGCACGCACGTCGCGTTCGCGGCGGTGTCGCGCCTCGAGGTCGAAGCGTTCCATCGCGCGGCGATGGATCATGGCGGCGTCGACCACGGAGCGCCAGGCCTGCGCCCGCACTACCATCCGGATTACTACGGCGCGTTCGTGCTCGACCCGGACGGCCACAACGTCGAAGCAGTCTGTCATCGCCCCGCCTGACGCGGGCGCGCCTTTCCAGGAGGTCGAAACGCCATGCAACCTTTTCGTCTCGCCCTCGCGCTCGCCCTCGCGGCCGGCGCATCGCTCGCCGCCGGCGTCGCCGCCGCGCAATCCTGGCCGGACAAGCCGGTGCGCATCCTCGTCCCCGCGCCGGCCGGAAGCTCGCTCGACGTGCTCGCGCGCGCGATCGGAGAGAAGCTCAAGGACAAGTTCGGCCAGCCGGTGATCGTCGACAACAAGCCGGCGGCGGGCGGGACCGTCGCCACCGGCGAGGTCGTGCGTTCGGCGCCGGACGGCAGCACGATCCTGCTCGGGTTCAACGGGCCGCTCGCCACCGGTCCGCTGATCCAGAAGACGCCCTACGACGTGCAGAAGGACCTTCTGCCGGTGATCATCACGTCGAGCCAGCCCAACGTGCTCGCAGTCAACGCGGAGCTGCCGGTCAGGACGCTGCCCGAGCTCGTCGCGTGGGCGAAGGCCAACCCGGGCAAGCTCAACTTCGCCTCGGTCGGCAACGGCAGCTCGTCGCACCTCAACGCCGAGCTCTTGAAGGCGATGGCCGGCATCGACGCGGTGCACGTCCCGTTCAACGGCTCGCCACCCGCGGTGCTGTCGACCGTGCAAGGCGAGACGCAGATGATTTTCGCGGTGATGCAGCCGCTGCAGGCGCAGATCCAGGCGGGGAAGCTGCGAGCGCTCGCGGTGACGACGCCGAAGCGCTTCCCGCTGCTGCCGGAGCTTCCCGCGATCGCCGAGACCTATCCGGGATTCGAGGCGCTCGCGTGGAACGGACTCGTCGTGCCGGCCGGCACGCCCCCCGCGGTCGTGCAGAAGATCAACGCCGAGGTCGGCGCGATCCTGAAGCAGCCCGACATCGTTCAGAAGATGAACGGCTTCGGCTTCGACCTGGTCGGAGGAACGCCGGCCGATTTCGCGGCGCTCATCAGGAGCGAGGCGGAGCGGTGGACGCCGGTGGTGCGCAAGCTCGGCATCAAGGTGGATTGAAGCGGAAAGGCGGCGGGCGGCGGTCGGCGGTGCGCGATGGAGGTCGAGCAGCGTCGACCACCTGCGCCACGGTCGATGCGGCGGCGTCGGTTTTCCGACCGCCGACCGCCGCCTCTCCGGAATTTCCGACCGCCGCCTTTCCGGCTTTTCCGACCGGCGACTACCGACCGCCGCCCTGGTCCTCGCTGATCCTCGGCAGCGGCGAGTCCGTCGACGGCGAGATCAACCCGGTCTTCGCGTACATGACGAGCTTCTCCCGCGTATCCGCGATGTCCAGATTGCGCATCGTGAGTTGCCCGATGCGGTCCTGCGGCGTGAACGACGAAGCGCCCTTTTCCATCGTGAGGCGCTCGGGCCGGTAAGTGAGGTTGGGGCTGGTCGTGTCGAGGATCGTGTAGTCGTTGCCGCGGCGAAGCTCGAGCGTCACCTCGCCCGTCACCGCGCTCGCGACCCAGCGTTGCGCGGATTCGCGCAGCATCATCGCCTGCGGGTCGAACCATCGGCCCTGGTACAGGAGCCTGCCGAGGCGTCGTCCGTGGTCGCGGTACTGCTCGATCGTGTCCTCGTTGTGGATGCCGGTGACGAGGCGCTCGTACGCGACGTGCAGCAGCGCCATGCCGGGCGCCTCGTAGATGCCGCGGCTCTTCGCCTCGATGATCCGGTTCTCGATCTGGTCGCTCATGCCGAGGCCGTGGCGGCCGCCGATCGCGTTCGCCTCGAGCAGGAGCGCGACCTCGTCGGCGAACGTCCGGCCGTTCAGCGCGACCGGCCGCCCCTCGCCGAAGCGGATCGACACCGTCTCCGGCTGCACCGCGACGTCGTCGCGCCAGAATGCGACGCCCATGATCGGCTGCACGATGCGCATCCCGTGCTGGAGGAACTCGAGGTCCTTCGCCTCGTGCGTCGCGCCGAGCAGGTTCGAGTCGGTCGAGTACGCCTTCTCCGCGCTCACCTTGTATCCGAAGCCCGCGCGATTCAGGTAGGCGGACATCTCGCTGCGGCCGCCGAGCTCGTCGATGAACGCGGCATCGAGCCAGGGTTTGTAGACGCGCAAGCTCGGGTTCGCGAGAAGCCCGTACCGGTAGAACCGCTCGATGTCGTTGCCCTTGTAAGTGCTGCCGTCGCCCCAGATGTTCACGTCGTCGTCGCGCATCGCCACGACGAGCATCGTGCCGGCCACGGCGCGCCCGAGCGGCGTCGTGTTCAAGTACGCGAGGCCGCCGGTCGAGATGTGGAACGCGCCCGCCTGGAGCGCCGCGATGCCTTCGGCGACGAGCGCCGCGCGGCAATCGACGAGGCGCGCCGCCTCGGCGCCGTAGCGAAGCGCGCGCCGCGGAATGTCGTCGTAGTCGGGCTCGTCGGGCTGCCCGAGGTTCGCCGTGTACGCGTACGGGATCGCGCCCTTCGCGCGCATCCAGTGCAGCGCCGCGCTCGTGTCGAGGCCGCCCGAGAAGGCGATGCCGACCTTCTGGCCTGCGGGAAGCGACTCCAGGATGTGCGACATGGGCGGCGCGGTGGCGAACGGGACCGCGTATTCTAGCGGACGGGGCCACCGATTTGAGGAGCGCGGCGGAGCATGCTGCCGGGGACCGGTGCGGCATTGCGGACGGCAGCGGAGCGCGCGCTCGCCGGCGCGGACGTCGTCGAGATGATCGACATCGGCTACGCGCTCATCGCCGATCGCGCGTCCGACCTCGCCGCCCGCCTGTTCCGCCGTGCGACCGAGCTCGCGCCGGGGGAGCCGCGGGCCCACAACGGCCTCGGCGTCGCGCTCGCGCACACGCGCCGCCACCCGCAGGCGGCGGACGCGTTCGCGCGCGCCCGCGAGCTCGCGCCGCGCTGGATCAACCCGCTGATCAACGAAGCCGAGGAGCGGACGCTGCTCGGTGACAACGACGCGGCCGAGCGGCTGTGGCGCGAGGCCGCGACGCTCGCGCCGGACGACCGGCGGCCGGCGATCGGGATCGCGATGGCGCTCGGCCAGCGCGGCGACCTCGACGCGGCGCTGCCCCTCGCGACGGCGGCGGCGGCGGCCGATCCGTCGAATCCGCGCGCCTGGCAGGTGGCCGGCCAGCTCGCCGAATGGGCATGGCGTCACGACGAGGCGCTCGACGCGTTCCGACGCATGCTCGACCTCGTCCCCCAGAGCTCGCGCGCGTGGACGGGCATCGCGTCGGCGCTGCTCGCGACAGGGCGCTGGGACGAGGGCTTCGACGCGCTCGAGCACCGCCGCTACGGCGTCCACGCGGGGCGGCGCTTCGCGAACGTGCCGGCGTGGGACGGACGGCCGCTCGACGGGACGCTGGTGGTGCACACCGACCAGGGCTACGGCGACATGCTGATGCAGGCCCGCTTCCTCGCCGGCCTGCGCGATCGCGTCGCGCGAATCGTCGTGCTCCTCGACGGGTACGGCGTGCGGCTCGCGCCGCTGTTCGTGCGCATCGCCGGCGTCGACCGCGTCGCGACCAGCGAAGCGGAGCTCGCGTCGGAGCGCGTCGCGGCGTGCGCGGCGCTCGCGTCGCTCGCGTTCCGCGCGCGCGCGGCACCGCCGTTCCTGGCCGACCGAATCCCCTACGTCGCGCCGAGCGATGCCCGTCGCACGGCGTTCGCCGACGTCGTCGCGTCGCCGCGAACCCGCGTCGGCGTCGTGTGGTCGGTCGCGCCGCGCGACGAGATCCCGTACGTCGCGCAGCTCAAGTCGCTTCCGGCGGCGGTCGTGGCGGGCTGGATGGACGCGGCGCCGCACGTCGAGTGGCATTCGTTGCAGCCCGGGACGGGCGGCGACCCGGCGCACCACGGCCTCGACGCCACGCGGCTGCGCTTCCACGGCGCGCGACTGGTCGACTTCGACGCGACCGCGGCGCTCGCGAACGCGATGGACGTGATCGTGAGCGCCGACACCGCCGTCGCGCATCTCGCGGGCGCCCTCGGCAAGCCGGTGTGGCTGGTCGACCGCGCGAATTGCGACTGGCGCTGGCGCGTCGATCTCGCGGCGTGGTACCCGTCGATCCGCGTCTTCCGGCAGGCGCGCATGAGGGACTGGTCGGCGCCCGCAGGCGCCGTTGCGAACGCGTTGCGCGATCTGCCCGGTGCCTGAGCTTCCCGACCTCGAAGCGTATCGACACGCGCTCGCGCCGCGGATCGTCGGGCGGCCGATCGCGCGCATCGTCGTATCGCACCCGTTCCTGCTGCGCACTGCGGTGCCGCCGATCGAAGCCGCCGTCGGGCGCGAGGTCGTCGAAGTGCGCCGCCTGGGCAAGCGCATCGTGCTCGCGCTCGAGCGCGAGCTTTTCCTCGTCATCCACCTGATGATCGCCGGCCGGCTGCGCTGGATCGAGGGCGGCGCGAAACCGCCCGCGCGAATCACGCTCGCGACGTTCGCTTTCGCCGACGGAGTCCTCGCGCTCACCGAAGCGGGCACGAAGCGCCGGGCGTCGCTGCACGTGGTCGAAGGCGAAGACGCGCTCGCCACACTCGATCCGGGCGGCGTCGAGCCGCTCGACTGCGATCTCGCCGGCTTCGTCGCGATCCTCGCGCGCGGGAACCACACGCTCAAGCGCGCGCTGACCGATCCCCATGCGTTCGCCGGCATCGGCAACGCCTATTCGGACGAGATCCTCCACCGGGCGAAGCGTTCGCCGCTCGCGCTGACGTCGAAGCTCGCGCCCGAGGACGTCGCGCAACTCTACACGGCGATGCGCGAAGTGCTGGTCGAATGGACGTCGCGCCTCTCGCGCGAAGCCGAACAGGCATTTCCCCGCAAGGTGACCGCGTTCCGGCCCGAAATGGCCGTTCACGGCCGCTTCGGGAAGCCCTGCCCGGTCTGCGGCGCTCCGGTGCAGCGCATCGTCTATGCCGAGAACGAATGCAACTACTGCGCGCGCTGCCAGACCGGGGGCCGCATCCTCGCCGATCGCGCGCTGTCGCGGCTGCTGAAAGCGAGCTTCCCGCGCACGCTGGACGAGGGTTGATCCCGCTCGGTTCCTGACGACATCCGCCGAACCTTGACAAGGTACGGAATGGGGGCGCGTCGCTTGCGCTACCATCGGACGACGCGCCTCCTCCGGCGCTCGATCCCATGACCGCCGATCCCGCCCTCGCCGCGCTCGTCGACGACGTCGTCGCCGCCAACCGCATCCTCGCCGGGCGCGGCGTACTCGACGGCTTCGGGCATGTCAGCGCGCGCGACCCGCGCCGCGCCGACCGGTTCCTGCTGTCGCGCTCGATCGCGCCCGCGCAGGTGACGCGCAACGACCTGATGACGTTCGACCTCGACGGCGCTGCGGCCGACGGCGACGCGCGCCGCCCCTACCTCGAGCGGTTCATCCACGGCGCGATCTACCGGCGCCGTCCCGACGTGCACGCCATCGTGCACAGCCACTCGGCCTCGGTGATCCCGTTCACCGTGTCTTCGGTGCCGCTGCGAGCCGTGCATCATGTCAGCGGCTTCCTCGGCGCGCCGACGCCGGTGTTCGACATCCGCACGCGCTTCGGAGCGACCGACCTCCTCGTGCGCAGCGTCGCGCAGGGCGAGGCGCTCGCCGAGGCGCTCGGCGGTCACGCGGTAGTGCTGATGCGCGGGCACGGCTTCTGCGCGGTTGCGCCGAGCGTGCCGGTGGCGGTCTACCGGGCGATCTACACCGAGTCGAACGCGGCGATCCAGCAGAAGGCGATCGCGCTGGGCGGCACGATCGCCTACCTCGACCCGGACGAGGCGGCGCTGGCCGATGCCGTGCACGTCGACGTCGTGATGCGGCCGTGGGCGCTGTGGAGGGCGCACGTCAACACGGGCGAGGACCCTTGAGCGTCCGGCGTTTGCGCGCAGCGACGGTCAGAACCCCACGCGCGCGCGCCGCCCGCAGAGCTTCTTCGCGTCGATGTCCTCGGGGACCAGGTGGTCGCGGCCGGCGAGCTCGGCGGTGCCGAACGCGTCGAGCAGCAGCTTCTTCATGTCGCGCGGAGGGATGGCCGCGAGGCGGTCGATCACGCTCTCCGCAGGCTCGGGCGGGAACGACCAGCGATGCGCGTCGAGGATCTCCCGGTAGATCGCGAGCGCGATGCGCCGCGATCCTTCCGCGCCAGGCCGGTCGATCGCGTAGACGTTCATCCGGTTGAGGATCGGGTCGGGGATCGCGCTCTCGTCGTTCGCGGTCGCGATCCACAGGATGTGCGAGGCGTCGATGTCGACGTCGATGAACTCGTCCTTGAAGTGCGTCGCGGTGTCGCGCTCGAGGAGCGCGTAGAGCGCGCCCATCGGATCGTAGCGGTGGTCGCCGCCCGACTTGTCGATCTCGTCGAGTACGATCACCGGGTTCGCGTACTCGCCCTCGACCAGCGCCTGCGCGACGCGGCCGGGGCGCGCGTGGTTCCACTGGGACGATGCGCCGGTCAACACCCAGCCCGCGGTGAGCGAGTTCATCGACACGAACTCGAATCCGGTCCCGAGCGCGTTCGCCAGGCGCTTGGCGAAGTGCGTCTTGCCGAGTCCGGGCTCGCCCAGCAGCAGCATCGGCAGGAACTGCACGGCCTCGTGGCCGGCGATCGCGAGCGCGAGCGACTTGCGCAGGTCCTCGATCACGTCGGTGAAGTTGGGCGAAGCTTCCGCGAGCTCGTCGACCGCCGCGGTCGTCGAGGGCTTGATGATGTAGCGCGAGCCGCCGAGCTCGCGCATCCGCTCGTACCAGCTCTTGAGACCCTCGTTGCGCCGCGCGGCCCCGTCCTCGGCCGCGCGCTCGACTTCGGCGACCGAGTAGATCGGCTGCAGGCCGGCAATCGGGATCACCGTGTCCATCGCGAGACCTCCTGGAACGCTGAACGCACATAGCGTGCCAAGTCGGGGCGCAAGCTGCAAGCGGCCGGTCGGTTTCGTTCGCCGCGAAGCGCCGCACGTGGCGCGGGCGAGACAGCCCGCTCGCGAACCGTCGCCGGCGAGCGACGCCCGCGGCACCGTCAGGGCGCGCGCGGGCGTGGCTTGCACCGGGCTGGCGGGCGGTTTGCCGGGGCTCGGTCGCCCGTGCTAGCGTTGCCCGCGCCGCGAGGAGGACGCCATGCCCAGCTTCGACATCGTCTCGGAAGTGAACCAGGTCGAGGTCCGCAACGCCATCGACCAGACCAACAAGGAAGTGTCGACGCGCTTCGACTTCAAGGGATCCGACGCCCGCGTCGAGCTCGCCGACAAGGCGCTCACGATCTACGCCGACGACGAGTTCAAGCTGAAGCAGGTGACCGACATCCTGGTCGCCAAGTTCGCGAAGCGCGGCGTCGACACGCGGTGCCTCAAGAGCGCCGACGCGGAGAAGGTCTCCGGCAACAAGGTGAAGCAGGTGGTGACCGTGCGCACCGGCGTCGAGCAGGAGCTGGCGAAGAAGATCCTGCGCACGCTCAAGGACGCGAAGATCAAGGTGCAGGCGTCGATCCAGGGCGACGCGGTGCGCGTCTCGGGGACCAAGAAGGACGACCTCCAGGGCGCGATCGCACTGGTCCGCAAGACGGTCACGGACTTCCCGCTCCAGTACCAGAACTTCCGCGACTGACCGCAAGCGGGACCGCGACCCCGTGCACTGGCTGCTCTGGGTGTTCGTCGCGCTGTCGCTGTGGGGCGGCTGGAACTGGTTCCGCCACGAGCGCGCGGTCGCGCATCCGCCGGGGATCGTCGTCGACGTGGGTCCGTCGATCACGACCGGCGAGACGCGCGGGCCCTGGCGCGACGACAAGGGGTTCCGCTACGCGTCGCTCGGCGCGTTCGATGGCCGCGCGATGGTGCTCGCGCGGCGCAACTACGACGTCGGCGAGTTCGCGGCGCTCGCGCCGACCGACCTCGCGCTCGGTTGGGGCGCGATGTCGGACCCGCGCATCGTCGAACAGCTCAAGTTCCCTCAGTACAAATCGTTCAACTCGCGCTTCGTCGTGCCGGAGCTTCGCGGCGGCAGCGACCTCGCGAAGCGCCCGTGGCCCGAGCTCGAGGCGATGTTCGCCGGCCTCACGCATGTGCACACGATTCCCGGCGACGCGTCGATCCGCAGCACGCTCGCGGGCATCCGGCCCGGGCAGGTGATCCGGTTCAAGGCGACGCTCGTGCTCGCGACCGCGCCGTCGGGCGGGCAGTACGCGAGCTCGCTGGCGCTCGGCGATCACAACTGCGAGGTCGCGTGGATTGACGCGCTGGAGCTCGAATGAGCGCCGACTTTCGCGTGCCGGCGCTGGCGACCGCCCGCCTCGTCCTCGAGCCGCTCGATCCGGGCCACGCCGTCGAGGCATTCGCGCCGTTCGCCGATCCCGCGCTGTACCGCTACATGGTCGGGGCGCCGCCGGTCGATGTCGACGCGCTGCGCGCGCATTTCGCCCGGTTGCAGCGAGGCTCCGGTCGCGCGAACGAAATCTGGGCGAACTGGCTCGCACGGCGGCGCGACGATTCGGCGCTCGCCGGCTGGCATCAGGCAACGCTGACGCCGCCCACCGCATCGATCGCCTGGGTGACGTTCGCGCCGTTCCGCGCGCAGGGCTACGCGCGCGAAGGCGCGCAGGCGGTGCTCGGCTGGCTCGCGCGCGCGAAAGCGCGGGAGATCGTGGCGCAGTCGGACGAGCGCAACGTCGCGTCCGGCCGGACCGCCGTATCGCTCGGCTTCGTCGCGAATCCGGAGCCGATCGCCGAAACGCTGCACGGCGAGGCCACCGTCGACCGCATCTGGCGGCTGCACGTCTGACCCCCGGTACGTGGTACGTACGTGGTACCGGGGTTACCTGGTACCGGGGTTACCGGCCTTGGTCGAGATCGCGCAGCAGCGACGCGCGCGTCGCCTCGCCGACCGCCGGGATCGACGCCGCAAGCGCCGGATGATCGACGCCGATCGCGAGCGCGGCACCCGCCTCCAGCGATGCGATCATCGCCGGATCGAGCTCGAAGCGTAGGAAATGGACCGACGAGGTCTTGTCGTCGGTCTCGCGGTCGAGATCCTCGTCGGCGATCGCCGCGACGCGCGGATGGTCGGCAACCGCGATCCAGGTGCGATCCTCGATCCCCTTAAGCCGCGCGAGCGCGCGCTTGCGCTCATCGGGATCCTCGTACTCGATCAGCATCGTCGCCTTGAGGTTGGTGCCGTCGGGCACCAGCGAGTCATAGACTTCGATCTCGTCGCGGATCCCCGCCTCCTCGAAGATCCGCTCGATGCGCAGCATCTCCTGGATCTGGTAGCGCATCGTGAGGTCATCCTCGAACAGCAGCGTGACGTGCTCGCCGAGGTGCACGGTGCGGTCCTTCTTGTGCGCGAGCACCTTCGCGCGGAAATCGTTCCGCGCCTTCGCGTACGCCTCGAGCGTCATCAGGGACTCGGGCGTGATGCGCGGCGGGCGTGCGGCGCGGTGTCCGGGCCCGGTCGTCGGGGCCATCGGTTCAGTCGAGCCCGTACGCGATGCGCACGAGCGTGAGCGGGTGTTCCTTCCGGCCGTTCGTCTCGCCGAGCGCGTCGATGCCCTGCGCGATCCGGCGGCCGGCGATCGGGCAATCCGACGACACGTAGTCCGGCGCGCTCGACGCCATCTGGCGGAAGACCGGCTTGCCGATCTTCATCGACGTCGCGAAGAATTCCTTCTTCACGCCCCAGGTGCCATCGTGGCCGGCACAGCGCTCGACCGTGCTGACCGTTGTGCCGGGCAGCCACTCGAGCACCTCGCGCGTCTTCTGGCCGACGTTCTGCACCCGCGAATGGCAGGGGATGTGGTAGCTCACCTTGCCGAGCGGGCGCTTGAAGTCCTTGCGCAGCAGGCCGTCGCGATCGCGCAGCACCAGGTACTCGAACGGGTCCATCATCGCGTCGGCCACCGCGCGCACGTCAGGATCGTCGGGGAACAGGAGCGGCAGCTCCAGCTTGAACATCAGCGTGCACGAGGGCACCGCGGTGAGGATCGCGAAGCCGGCGCGCGCGAGCCTCACGAGCGCGGGTATGTTGATCTCCTTCTGCTTCTCGACCGACGCGAGGTCCCCGAGCTCGAGCTTGGGCATGCCGCAGCACGCTTCCTTCTCGACGACCGCGTACGGGATCTCGTTGTGCACGAGCAGCTTGACGAGGTCGTGCCCGATGCCCGGCTCGTTGTAGTTGACGTAGCAGGTCGCGAACAGCGCGACCTTGCCCCGCGTCCGCGCACCGTCGCGCACCGGCCAAGCCCTCGACGGCTGCACGCGGGTCCGGAAGCGCTTCGCATCGTACGGAGGAAGCGCGGCCTCGGCGGCGACGCCCAGCGTCTTCTCCATCGCCGCCCGCGCCGTGGGATTGCGATTCGCCGCGTTGACCGCCTGGACGACGACCGGGATCGTCGCGAGCTTGCCGACGCGGTCGGTGCTCGTGAGGAGCCGGTCGCGAAAGCTGGTTTCGCCGTCGCGGAACTTGATCGCCTTGCCGCGCAGCATCGTGTGCGGGAAGTCGACGTTCCACGGATGCGGCGGCACGTAAGGACACTTGGTCATGTAGCAAAGGTCGCACAGGTAGCACTGGTCGACGACCTTCCAGAAGTCGCCGCGCGCGACACCGTCGACCTCCAGCGTCTTGCTTTCGTCGACGAGGTCGAACAGCGTGGGAAACGCGTTGCACAGGCTCACGCAGCGACGGCAGCCGTGGCAGATGTCGAAGATGCGCGCGGCCTCGTCGAGGAACGCCTCGCGATCGTAGAACGCGGGGTCGCGCCATGCGACCGGGTGCCGCGTCGGCGCTGCGAGGTTGCCTTCCTGCTTGTCGGCCGATGGGGCGCTCATCGCGAAGCCTGGCAAGTAAAATCCTGTTGGGCGGAATGCAGCGCCGTGGCGCGTAGCGGCGCTCGGCTCGCCGAACGCAAGCGCACGCCCGGGGCGACGCCGCGGCCCATCGCCGAAGGGGCTTCCGACCGGCGGAGCGTCGCCGGCTCTACCGGCGACACTCCAGCGGGGCGCACCTCAGTCCGTCAATGCGTCGAGCGCCTTCTGGAAGCGGTTCGCATGCGACCGCTCGGCCTTCGCGAGCGTCTCGAACCAATCGG
>JBDTNO010000057.1:0-16399 GCA_039933715.1 Betaproteobacteria bacterium | reverse complement strand
GTCGACGAGGAGCACGACGCCTCGTACAAGCAGCAGGACGGCGTGCGCTACCACGCGCGCGACGTCGCGATCGTGCGGGCGCGCGCGCGCGCGGTGCCGATCGTGCTCGGCAGCGCCACGCCATCGCTGGAGACGGTGCTGCACGCCGACGGGGGCCGCTACGCGCACGTCGTGCTGCCGCAGCGCGCCGACCCGCGCGCCTCGCCGCCGGCGATCCGCTTCGTCCTGGAAGACGATCCGGCGGCGCGCGACGGCATCAGCGGCCCTCTGCTCGACGCCTTGCGTTTGCGCCTGGCGCGCGGCGAGCAATCGCTCGTGTTCGTCAACCGGCGAGGCTACGCGCCGTCGCTCAAGTGCTCGTCGTGCGCGTGGGAAGCGGGCTGCCCGCGCTGCAGCGCGCGCCTCGTCGTCCACCGCGTCCCGGCGCGCCTCGTCTGCCACCATTGCGGGCATGCGGAGCGCGTCCCGCGCGCGTGCCCGAACTGCGGCAACGTCGACCTCGCCGAACGCGGGTTCGGCACGCAACGGGTCGAAGAGGCGCTCGCCGACGCGCTGCCGGGCGCGCGCGTCGTGCGCGTCGACCGCGACACGACGCGCGTGCGCGGCGCCTTCGACGCGATGCGCGTTCGGATCGAGGAGGACGCGGTCGACATCCTCGTCGGCACGCAGATGCTCGCCAAGGGGCACGACTTCCCGCGGCTGACGCTGGTCGGCGTCGTCGGCGCCGACCATGCGCTCTACAGCGCCGACTTTCGCGCGACCGAGCGGCTCGGCGCGCTCCTGTTCCAGGTCGCGGGACGCGCCGGACGCGCGGCGCTCGCCGGCGAAGTGATCGTGCAGACCGCGTTCGCGCGCCATGCCGTCTACCGCGCGCTCGCGGCGGACGACTGGAGCGCGTTCGCGCAGGCGCTGCTCGACGAGCGCCGGATCGCCGCGCTGCCGCCGCACGCGCATCTCGTTCTGCTCGGCGCCGAAGCGGGCGCGCGAAGCGAGGTCGACCGCTTCCTGGCGACCGCGCAGCGCGAGGCGCTCGCCGCGCGGGAACGCACGGGCGCCGACGTCGAGGTCCACGCGCCGGTGCCGGCGCTCCTCGCCCGCCGCGCCGGGCACGAGCGCGGCCAGCTCGTCGTCCAGTCGGAGCGGCGCCCGGACCTCGGCCGCTTCCTCGACGCGTGGATGCCGGCGCTCGACGCGATTCCCGGCCGGCGCGTGCGGTGGGGCGTCGACGTCGATCCGATCGCACTGTGAGCCGGCCGCGCGTGCTCGCAAGTAGAATGACGGGTTTCGAACGCGACGACGACGACGTGACCGACCCGAAGCTCGAGCTCGAACGCCTGCTCACCACGCACGCACGCGCGGCGCTGCCGGCGCTGCCCGACGTCGCGGTGACGCTCGAGCGTCCGCGCGAGGCCGAGCACGGCGACTACGCGACCAACGTGGCTCTCACCGGCGCGAAGGCCGCGAAGCGCTCGCCACGCGACGTCGCGCAGGCGTTCGTCGCGAGCGCGGAGGGCGATGCGGCCGTGCGCGCGCTCGTCGAGTCGATGACGATCGCCGGTCCCGGTTTCGTCAACCTGCGCCTCGTTCCGTCCGCGCGTCGCGCGGTCGTGCCGCGCATTCTCTCCGAGCGCGGGCGGTTCGGCCGCACGGACGCCCGCGCCGGAGAGCGGATCATGGTCGAGTTCGTCTCCGCGAACCCGACCGGCCCGCTGCATGTGGGCCACGGACGGCAGGCGGCACTCGGCGACGCGATCGCGGCGCTTCTCGAGAGCCAGGGCGCGACCGTGACGCGCGAGTTCTACTACAACGACGCCGGCCAGCAGATCCAGAACCTCGCGGTGTCGGTGCGCGCACGTGCGAAGGAAATCCTCGGCGAGTCGGGCGGGTTCCCCGAGGACGGCTATCGCGGCGAGTACATCCGTGAGCTCGCGCAGCGCTACCTCGACGAGGTCGGGCGCGATCTCGCGGACATCGAACCGATCCGCCGCTTCGCGGTCGAGGAGCTGAGGAAGGAGCAAGACCGGGACCTCGCGGCGTTCGGCGTGCGCTTCGACCACTACTATCTCGAGAGCTCGCTCTACACGGACGGCCGCGTGGACGCTACCGTCGCGCGGCTCGTCGCGTCCGGCCACACGTACGAGAGCGAGGGCGCGCTGTGGCTGCGCACCACCGGCTACGGCGACGACAAGGACCGCGTGATGCGCAAGTCCGAGGGCGGCTACACGTACTTCGTGCCCGACGTCGCCTACCACGTGACCAAGTGGGAGCGCGGTTTCCGCCGCGTCGTCAACGTGCAGGGCTCCGACCACCACGGCACGGTCGCGCGCGTGCGCGCGGGCCTGCAGGCGCTCGACGCGGGCATCCCCGCGGGCTACCCCGACTACGTGCTGCACAAGATGGTGACGGTGATGCGCGGCGGCGAGGAAGTGAAGATCAGCAAGCGCGCGGGCAGCTACGTGACGCTGCGCGACCTGATCGACGAGGTCGGCCGCGACGCGGTGCGCTATTTTCTCGTGTCGCGCAAGGCGGACAGCGAGTTCACGTTCGACATCGACCTCGCACGTTCGCAGTCCGAGGAGAACCCCGTCTACTATGTGCAGTACGCGCATGCCCGCGTCGCGTCGGTGCTCCGCCAGGCGGGAATCGCACGCGAGGACGCGCCCGCCCGGTTCGCGGCGACCGATCTCGCGCCGCTCGCGGGAACGCACGAGCAGGCGCTGCTCAACCGCCTCGCGGATTTTCCCGGCGAGGTGGCGGGCGCCGCAGGCGATTTCGCGCCGCACCAGATCACCGCCTACCTGAAGGCGCTGGCCGGCGCGTTCCACGGTTACTATAATGCCGAGCGCTTCCTGGTCGACGACGAAGCGGTGCGCGACGCGCGTCTCGCGCTCGTCGTCGCGACCGGCGAAGTGCTGAGAAACGGACTCGCGCTGCTCGGCATCGGCGCGCCGGACGAGATGTGAGCGCGGCGCGGGCGTCCGCGGCAGAGGCGAGGTTCGCGAAGCGATGACGGCGAGCGAAGTGAAACGGGCGGGCACGCGGCCGAAACGTCGCGCCACCGGCGCCCCGAAGGCCGGGGCGGGCGGCACGCTGCTCGGCATCTTCATCGGTTTGGGGCTCGGCCTCGCGCTCGCCGCGGTCGTCGCGTGGACGCTGATCGGCGGGCGCGCGAGCGCGCCGCCCGCCAGGACGACGGAGCCGCCGATCGCGACGGCGCCGCGCGATGCGAAGGCCGCCAAGGCGCCGGTGGCGGAAAAGGACCGCTTCGACTTCTACAAGATCCTGCCCGGCGGAGAGGAGCCGAAGCTCGCGGGCAAGGCCCCGACGCCGGACCGGGTGACCGTGACCAGGGCCGACGCGGCTCGTACGCCCGAAAAAGCCGTCCCCGCGGAACCTTCGACGCCGAAAGCCGCCAAAACCGGCGACCGGTTCTGGCTGCAGGCGGGCTCGTTCACGCAGGAGTCGGATGCCGAGAACCTGAAGGCGCGCCTCGCGCTCGCAGGCTGGGAGGCGCAGGTGCAATCGGGAACGCTGCCCGACAAGGGCGTGCGGTTCCGCGTGCGCCTCGGGCCCTACGACCATTCGGACGAGCTCAACCGCATCAAAGGGCAACTCGCGCAACGGGGATTCGAAGCGGCGGTCATCAAGTTCTGACCGACGGCCCGACGCCGGTCGGCGCCGAAGGCGCGCCGGCCGTTGAATGCCCGACGCCACCGTTGCCACGACCCGGGCCGCGACCCGACTCAGGAGAAACGCTTCATGCCTACCGCCACATCATCGCCGGCCCCGCGCGGCCTCCTCGGCCTCGCGCTGGCGTTCGTCGCCGCGCTCGCGTTCGCCGGATCCGCGTCCGCGCAGTTCACCGAGGGCAAGGAGTTCGTGCGGCTGAAGCAGCCGCAACTCGTCGAGATCGGCAAGAAGATCGAGGTGGTCGAGTTCTTCTCGTACGGCTGCCCGCATTGCGCGGACCTCGAGCCGCACATGCAGGGGTGGCTGAAGCGCCTGCCGCCCGACGTGCAGCTGCGCCGCGTTCCGGTCGCGTTCTTCCCGCAATGGGAGAACCTCGGGCGCGTCTATTACACGCTCGAGGCGCTCGGCGAGGACACGAGGCTGACGCCGGACGTGTTCTCGGCGATCCACGGCGGGAACCGCACCAACCTCGCGAACGAAGAGCGATTCTTCGAATGGGCGGCGCTGAAGGGCCTCGATCGCAAGAAGGTCGAGGACACGTTCAAGTCGTTCGGCATCGCCGGCAAGATGGGGCGCGCCAAGCAGCTCGCGCAGACGTACAACATCCAGTCGGTGCCGACGGTGATCGTCGACGGCAAGTTCCTGCTCTCGTCGAGCTCGGTCGGCGGCCACGAGCGCATGCCCTCGGCGATCGACGCCGCGGTCGCGGTCGCGCGCGCCGAGCGTCCCAAGTAGCGTCTCCGCCGGGGCGTCGCGCCGATGCCCGTCGACGGCGCGCCGCTTCGCGTCTTCCTCACCGGCGCGTCGTCGGGACTGGGCGAGGCGCTGGCCGCGCACTACGCGAAGCGCGGCGCGACGCTCGGGCTCGTCGCGCGTCGCGGCGCGGAGCTCGAGCGGGTCGCGAGGCATCTCGCGCCGGCGACCGTCGCGACCTATGCGGCCGACGTGCGCGACGCCGATGCGATGGCCGCCGCGGGCCGCGACTTCATCGCGAAGCACGGCATGCCCGACCTCGTGATCGCCAACGCGGGCGTGTCGCGCGGCACGCTCGCCGACCACGCCGAGGACCTCGCGGCGTTCCGCGCCGTGTTCGACACCAACGTCGCTGGCATCGTGCACACGTTCCATCCGTTCCTCGCGCCGATGCGCGCGGCTCGCCACGGCACGCTGGTCGGGATCGCGAGCGTCGCGGGATTCCGCGGGCTCCCGGGCGCCGGCGCGTACTCGGCCTCCAAGGCGGCGGCGATCACGCTGCTCGAGAGCCTGCGCGTCGAGCTGCGCGGCAGCGGCGTTAGCGTCGTCACGATCGCGCCCGGCTACGTCGCGACGCCGATGACCGCGCGCAATCCCTACCGGATGCCGTTCCTGATGGCGCCCGATCGCGCCGCCGCCTCGATCGCACGGGCGATTCGGCGCCGCAAGCGATTTGTGGTGCTGCCGTGGCCGATGGCGATCGTCGGCCGCCTGCTGCGCATGCTCCCGCGTTCGGTTTACGACCGCGCGTTCGCGAAGGCGCCGCGCAAGCCGCGCCATCCGTGAGCGAATCGTCGGCCTCGACCGACTGGGCGGGCGTCGCGCACGCGCCCGCCGGCGCTTCACCGCGCATCGCGTGCCTGGTGCCGAGCCTCACCGAGCTCCTGTTCGCGCTGGATCTCGGCGACCGCGTCGTCGCGCGCACCGGCTTTTGCGTGCATCCGCGCGACGCGGTGCGCGGCGTCCCGAGGGTCGGCGGCACCAAGGATGTCGACCTCGAGGCGCTGCGTGCGACGCGGCCGACCCATCTCGTCGTCAACGTCGACGAGAACCGGCGCGAGGTCGTCGACGCGGCGCGCGCATTCGTTCCAGACGTGATCGTCACGCATCCGCAGGCGCCCGACGACAACCGGCTGCTCTACGCGCTGTTCGGCGCCGTCTTCGATCGCGAGGCGGCGGCGCGCGCGCTCGCTGTGCGGCTCGACGCTGCGCTGGCCGGGCTCGACCGCGACGTCGCCCCGCTCCCGCGCGAGCGCGTGCTGTACCTGATCTGGCGCAAGCCGTGGATGACGGTGTCGCGCGACACCTACGTGGCGGCGACACTCGCGCGCGCGGGGCTCGACACGCTGCCCGCGACGTCCGCGTCGCGCTATCCGGCGCTCGGCGACGACGATCCGGCGTGGCGCGATGCCGATCGCATCCTGCTGTCGACCGAGCCGTACGCGTTTCGCGAGCGCGACCGCGCGGCGCTCGCGCCCGGCAAGCGCGTCGACCTCGTCGACGGCGAATGGACGTCGTGGTACGGGCCGCGTGCGATCGAGGGGCTCGCCGCGCTCTCGCGATACCGCGCGAGCGGCTGACGCGTCGCTATGGTCGGAACCATGCGTTGCCGACCTGCAGGTAGACGGCGGTGTCCTCGGGCCCGCGCGCGACGTCGATGCCGACGTGCATCCCGAACTTGCGCGCGATCTCGTAGCGGAAGCCGAAGCCGCCCGCGCCCGCGTTGCGGGTGCGCGGCGCCGGACCGTCGGTGATCCGCGCGGAGCCCACGCCGCCGAACGCGACGACGCTCCAGCGTCCGTGGAACTGCCACCGCACCTCGCCCTCGACGACGCCGACGCGCTCGCCCGGGTAGCGCATCGCCGGAATGCCGCGCATCAGGACAAACGGCCGGCCGTAGAACGGCACGTCGCCCGCGGCCTGCTGGTAGTCGCCGCGCACGCCGAGCGTGACGGCTGGCGCAAGCGGCCACTAGCCCATCAGCAACTGCTCGTAGCGCTGGAAGTCCACGCTGCCGCCGAACGCCTCGTCGAACGCGATGACCGAGGTCTCCGAATACAAGCCCCGCGTCGGCGTGAAGACGTTGTCGCGCGAGTCGTAGATCAGCTGCACGCCGGGGCCGGCGAGCGTGTTGCGGACGCGGTCCTGGAGGCCGGGGAACAGCGGATCCTGGCGCAGCCTCGGCTCGATCTGGGCATAGATCAGGCGCAGGCCGACCCACCAAGGCGAGCGCTCGGCGACCTGCCAGTCGAGCTGCGCGAACGCGCCGGTCATCGCCAGCGTGTACTGGACCGCCTCGTTCTGCTCGCCGTTCGTCGTGCCGAGCCCATACAGGTCGAGGTTGAGGTAGCCGCCGAGCGCCGCCGCCGTCGTCTTGAGGCGTCCTTCGATCCACAGCCGCGAGTCCGCGGCCAGTGCGACGCGCGTCCCGTTCTCGGTGAACACCGCGCCGACGGCCGACAAGTCCGGGCGCGCGAACCCTTCCTCTCCCGCGGCTTGCCGCGGCCGCACGAACAGCGCGACCAGGCCGCCGCCGAAGCCGACGGCGGGCTCGGTCACGATCACGGGGATGGGCAGGAAGCCGCGCGCCTTCTGGAGCAGCGGACCGACGTCGAGCTGGCCATCCGCGGGGTCGAAGAGCTCGGCGCGAATGTCGCGCCAGCGCTCGCCGAGGGGATCCGGGTCGAGCGTCTGTGACGACGCGGCCGTCGCGGTGCCGATCGCCGCGATGGCCGCGACGATCGCTGCGGCGCGTTTCAAAAGACGCGCTTACGGAAGCGGGATCCGCACGCCGAGCGTGATCGCGTAGTAGTCGCCGTCGCTCTTGCTCGCGGTGGTCGTGCCGGTGAGATAGCCGGTCGCACGGCCGAAATCCATGCTCGCGCCGAGATTGAACAGGAAGTAGTCGTCGTCCGGCCGGTACGCGCCGACCGAATAGGTGCCGCCGAGCAGCACCGGCGTCGCGCTGATCGAGCGCTCGTCGGCTTTCGCGTCGTGCTCCCAGGTGACGCGGCCGAACGGACGGACCGCGCCGAGGTTGCCGGACGCCTGCCATCCGAGCGACGACTGAAGCGACTCGCGCTTCTGCGCGCCGTAGGTCAACGCGGTCGACGAATTGCCTTCCTCGGAGAACTGCCGAACCTGCACCTGCTGGTAGGTGACCCTGGCGAACGGGCCGTGCACGAGGGTTCCGGTCCCGAACCACCAGCCGCCGACCAGGCTGCCGAAGTACTGGTAGCCGGAGGTCGTCCCGCGCTCGGTGCGCACCGCGGTGCCGAGCTCGACGCCGCGGTGCACGTCCGAGTAGTCGAGGTCGCCCGCGCCGACGCGCATCCCGACGTACCACGGCCCTTCGCCGTAGCCCGCGTAGAACGTGCCCATCGCTTCCTTGAGCTTGTAGCCGCCGCCGCCGAAATCGCCCTTGTCCTCGGTGTAGCCGAACGCGCCGCCGATCAGGAGCCGCTCGTTCAGCTTGACGTCGCCGCCGACCGAGACCGTCGTCACGTCCGCGTCGCCCGAGATGAACGAGCCCTTGAGGTCGGGGTTCGCGTAGTCGAGCGCGACCCACGGCTGGAAACGGTCCATCGTACGCGGCGTGTTGAGGCTCGACTGCATGCGTCCGTCGAGCGTGCGAAAGTTCGCCGCCTCGACCGCGAGCGGCGCCTCGCCGAGCACCGCCATCTTCTGCGGCCCTTCGATCATGCTCGCGACGAGCTGCGCGAGCAGGCGCTCGCCTGCGGTCGTCGGATGGTTGCCGTCGGCGAAGAGGAACGTGTTGGGCGCGTCGGGCGAGACCAGCGTATCCGGCGTGCAGAAGAGCGCGTACGGGGCGCCGCCGAAATCGTTGTTGCACGCGGGCGAGGTCACGTTGGCGAACCCGTAGAAGCCGGGATCGGCGATCACCTCGTTGAAGAGGCCGTAGATGTTGACGCGAATCACGTTGCCGCCGACCTGGTTCAGCCCGCCGATCAACGTCGCGTTGAACAGGTTGACGACCTGGCCGATCGCCGCGCCCTGGCCCGAGGCGATTCCCGACGGCGTCTTGCCGGCGTCGGGCAGGTTGAACACGAGGAGGTTGTGCGCGCCGGCCGCCTGAAGCTGCGCGATGCCGCCGACGAGCTGCGTGGCGGCCAGCGCCATGTTCGCCTGCAATTCGGCGGGCGTGACCGCGCCGGCCTGAAGCAGCCCGAATTGCGTGAAGAGATCGTTGGCGCCGCCCCAGACCGAGTACAGCGCGTTCGAATCGGCCGGGCCGTGCGCGAGGAACTGCGCGATCTGCGAGAGGATCGGCGTCGCGTTCGCCGTTGGCGGGAAATTGGGCGGAACGCCGGGATTCTGCGAGACGCGCGCGCCGCCTTCGGCGTAGTCGTTGCCGCCCTGGTTCGCCGGAGACGACGAGAGCCCGTAGCGCTCGGCGAGGAGCTGGGTCCAGATCGGGCCCGGGTTGGTCGTGAAGAGCCCGGTTCCCGGCGGCGTGACCGGCTTGAACGAGCCGGCGTCCGAGAGGCTGTCGCCGAAGCTGTAGAAGTTGGAGAACTGCGCCGACGCGATGCCGGCGACAAGCGACAATGCGATCGCGGTGGCGACGCGCGACGCGCGGGACCTGCGCATGGGACGGCTCCTCGGGAGAGCGCGGATCGGTCGCCCGCGTCGAGGGCAAGTCTACTGCAAACCGTTACGAGGCATGTCAGGCGGGAACCCGCCCGGCGCGCAAGGGTCAACCCCCGGCGCACGAGAGGCGTTCTGGACGGGAGGAGACGAGCGATGGATGCGATGGCGACGATGCGGCGACGCGCCGCGGGATGGTGGGGGATCGCCGCGGTCACGGTGTGGTTCGCCGCCGGCGCCGGCTTCGTCGCCGCGCAGGCGCCGCAGCCCGACGAGGACGCGCCGGTGCGCGTCGGCCGCCTCGCCGACGTCGGCGGCGAGGTCTACCTCGCGCCCGAGGATCGCGCGTCCGACTGGTCGCCGATCGGGCTCAACCAGCCGATCGCGAGCGGCGACAACCTGTGGGTCGCCGATGGCGGCCGCGCCGAGATCGACGTCGGCGCCGCGCAGTTGCGCCTCGGCGGCGAGACCAACGTCCACGTCGCGCGGCTCGACGATCGCACGGTCGCGCTGTTCGTCGCGCAAGGCCGCGCGATCCTGCGCCTGCGCGTGCTCGAGCCGGGCGACGTCGCGCGCATCGACACGCCGAACACGCAGATCGCGATTACGCGACCGGGCCTCTACCGGGTCGACGTCTCGGAGGATCGCCAGCGCACGACGCTCGTGGTGCGCGAGGGCGAAGCCACGCTGCCGACGCCGGCGGGCCTGCAACAAGTGTTGCCCGGGCAGACCGCCATCGCGGAGGGCCTCGACGCGACGCTCGTCGACGTGCGCAACGGCATTTCGACCGACGGTTTCGACACCTGGAGCGCGAGCCGCGACCGCCGCACCGAGCGCAGCCGCTCGGCGAGCTACGTGTCGCGCCAGATGGTCGGCTACGCGGATCTCGACGACTACGGGCGATGGGAGACCGATGCGAGCTACGGCGCGGTCTGGTACCCGACGGCGGTCGACGCCGGTTGGGCGCCGTATCGCAACGGCCACTGGACCTGGCTCGACGCATATGGCTGGACCTGGGTCGACGATGCACCGTGGGGGTACGCGCCCTCGCACTACGGGCGCTGGGTGCACAACGGCGGGCGCTGGGGCTGGTGCCCGGGCGCTAACGTCGCGCGCCCGTACTGGTCGCCCGCGATGGTCGGGTGGGTCGGCGGCGCTGGCTGGGGGCTGTCGGCGTCGTACGGTGCGCCCGTCTACGGCTGGGTGCCGCTCTCGTGGGGCGAGCCGTACCGCCCGGGGTGGCACGGATGCTCTGCGCGCTGCTGGTCGAACTACAACCGCCCGTACGCGGTGCGCAACGACGATCGCACGCGCAACGCGCCGCCGGCGCAGTACGTGAACGCGCATCGCCCGGGCGGCATCACCGCGGTCGGGAGTGCGACGTTCACCGGGCAGAAGCCGGTGGCGAGCAACCTCGTGCCGCTGAACGTGAATCCGGCGAACGTCCCGGTGCTCGCCAACGCGCCGTCGGCCGCGCGTCCGGGTGCCGGGCACATCCCGCTCGTCAAGCCGGGCACCGGCAACACGCCGTCGCCCGCGTCGACCGTGTACGCGACGGGCTTGGGCGGCAACGCGATCCCGCGGCCCGGATCCGCGATCGGCAGCGCGCGTCCGGGAATGCCTTCGACGGTCGCACCGACGCCGCGGCCTTCGGGCGCGCGAGTCGCGACGCCGGGCACGTTCGTCGCGCCTGCGGTCATGGCGGCGCCGGGTGCGGTGAAGCCGGGAAGTGCCGTGAGTTCGTCGCTGCCGATGCCGCGCGACCCGAGGACCGTGCCGGCGTCGCGGGGCACTCCCTACCCGTCGTCGCCCTACGCGCAACCGGGAGCCGCGCCGTCGCTCGCGCCATCGCAGGGCGTGACGCCGCCAACCCGCTATGCGGCGCCGGTGCAGCGCGAGAGCGTGCAGCCCTACGCGGCGCCGCAACGCGGGTCGCCGTCGCCCGCGTACTCGGCGCCGGTTCCGCGCGAGACGGTGCAGCCGACCGTCGCGCCGCAGCGCGCATCGCCGCCGCAACAGACGTTTTCGGCGCCAGCGCCGCGGTACGTGCCTCCCGCGACGGCGGGCAACGCGCCTTCGCAGGGGTTGCCGATGCCGACCCCGCGCATCGCCCCCCAACCGATCCCGGCGCCGGTCGTGCAAGCCGCAACGCCACCGCCCGCGGTCGTGGAGCGCGCCGCGCCGGCGCCGCAACCGCAGTCGGCGGCCGGAGGTGCGCGCGGCATCAACGACGGGCGGGGCGGGAACGACGGCGGCGGCGAACGCGGCAACAAGCCCAGCTTCGGGCGCTGAACGCACGCAGCATGGGTCGCGCGCGTTCGCGTGGGCAACCGGTCACGCGAAGAGAAGTCGCAGGGTCATGCCGGTCGTCTTCGCTTCAGCGAGCGAAGACGTCCGGCTGACGCCGGACCCTCAAGGGCGCGCGGCGCGAAAGAGAAGTCGCGCTTCAGCCCGATCCACCCGTGTGTCGCGCCTTAGCGCGACGTAGGGCGTCAGTTGGCCAGCAACGCGATCCGCCGCCCGCCGTCGAGCAGCTTGACCCGCTCGCCTTCGTTCGCCGGAGGCCGCTGGCTGTAGGTGAGGTTGCGCACCGTGCCGTTGTCCATTCGCACGGAGACCGACCAGTAGGATTTCCTGTTGCGGTTCTTCTCGATCTGGTGGCCCGCGTACGCACCGGCGCCCGCACCCGCGATCGTCGCGGCCGTGTTGCCGCGACCGCTGCCGAACTGGTGGCCGACCACGCCGCCGAGGACGCCGCCGGCCACGGCGCCGACGCCGCTCGCCTGGCCTTTCTCCTCGACGTAGCGCATCGACTGGATCGTGCCGCAGTCGTTGCAGGTGCCGCCCTGCGCGAGCGCGGGAAGCGGCAGGCTCGCGAGCATCGCGAGCGCGGTGGCGGCGAAGAAACGGTGAACACGCATGAGGCCTCCGTTCGAATCGTGCGGGAAGTCGACGGCGACGAAGTGGTCGCCGATCGGGCGAGTCGCGCCAATCGGCGGCTACTTGCCGTCGGCGCGGATGCGAACGTACGTGCCCGGCGCGTCCGCGAGCGCCTTCAGCTTGCCCTTGCCCGGGATACGCGGCGCGACTTCCTTGCCGGCGCGCTCGGCGACCCACGCCTGCCAGTCGGTCCACCACGATCCTTCGTGCTGCTTCGCGGCAGCCAGCCATGCCTCCGGCGTTTCCGGCAGCTTCGCGTGGGTCCAGTAGCCGTACTTGTTCGCGGCCGGCGGGTTGATCATGCCGGCGATGTGGCCCGACCCCGACAGCACGAAGCGCGAGGGCCCGCCGAGGATCTGCGTGCCCGTGTACGTGGTCTTCCAGGGCGCGATGTGGTCCTCGATCGCCGAAACGAAGTACGTCGGCACCTTCGAGTCGCGAAGGTCGATCGGCACGCCGGCCAACGTGACGCCGCCCGGCTCGCGCAGCGCGTTGCGCATGTAGAGGTTGCGCAGGTAGAAGCTGTGCATCTTCGCCGGCATGCGCGTCGCGTCGCAATTCCAGTGCAGGAGATCGAACGGGAACGGGTCGCGGCCCAGCAGGTAGTTGTTGATGACGAACGACCAGATGAGGTCGTTCGCGCGCAGCATGTTGAACGTGTTCGCCATCTCGCTGCCCTCGAGATAGCCGCGCTCCTCCATCCTGCGCTCGAGCGAGGCGACCTGCTCCTCGTCGATGAACACCTCGAGCTCGCCCGCATGCGTGAAGTCGACGAGCGAGGTCATGAACGTCGCGCTCGCGATGCGCCTGTCCTTCTTCGCCGCGAGGAAGCCGAGCGTCGCGGCGAGCAGCGTGCCGCCGAGGCAGTAGCCGACCGCGTTGACGTCCTTCGCGCCGGTCGCCTTGCCGACCGCGTCGAGCGCCGCGAGCGTGCCCTCGGTCATGTAGTCCTCGAAGTCCTTCCCGGCGAGCTTCGCGTCGGGATTGACCCACGAGACCACGAACACCGTGTGGCCCTGCGACACCGCCCAGCGCAGGAACGAGTTTTTCTCGCGGAGGTCGAGGATGTAGAACTTGTTGATCCAGGGCGGCACGACCAACAGCGGGCGCTCGTGGACGGTCTTGGTCGTCGGCTCGTACTGGATCAGCTCGATCAGCGCGTTGCGGAAGACGACCTTGCCGGGCGTCGTGCCGATGTTGACGCCCAGCTCGAACGCGTTGGCGTCGGTCATCGAGATCCGCAGCCGCCCGTTGCCGCGCTCGATGTCGTCGAGCAGGTTATTGAGGCCCTTGACGAGGTTCTGGCCGCCGGTCGCGATCGTCTCGCGGAACACCTCGGGATTGGTGAGCGCGAAGTTGGACGGCGCGAGCGCGTCGATGTACTGGCGCGTGAAGAAGTCGACCTTGCGGCGCGTCTGCTCGTCGAGCCCCTCGACGCTCGCGACATTCTCGTGCAGCCAGCGCGCGGCGATCAGGTAGCTCTGCTTGATGTAGTCGAACAACAGGTGGTCGTGCCACGCCTCGTCGCGGAAGCGCTTGTCGCCTTTCGCCGCCTCGACGATCGGCGTCGCCGGCGCGCCCCACGCGCGCATCATCGAGCTCTGCCAGAGCGCCGCGTATTGCTGCCATAGCGCGATCTGCGATTCGGCAAGTCGCGCCGGATTCGAGAACATGTGCGCGGCCAGCTCCATGAACGCCCTGCCGAGCCCGAGCTCGTCGGCGAACGGGTTCTTGCCGGACGCGCTTTGGCGCGATGCGAAGTCGCCCAGGAGCTTCGCGGATTTTTCGGCGGCCGACGCCATCGATTCGGCGAGGGCCACCGGATCGAACGCGGGCGTGAGGGTGGGCGGCTTGCCGGCTGAAGGGGTGATGGCGGGTGTCGACATGGGAGCTTCGTGGAAGTCGGAAGGACGCGAACGGCGCGTCAGGCAGCGAATCGTAGCGCGCCGTCGTCGCCGGCGACGCGCGACGCGCGCTCGAGGTGCCACAGGTGGTTGAGATGCGCGATCGCCTCGCCCATCGCGAAAAAGCGCTGCTGCAGGTCGAGCGGGCGACGGAACAGCACCGGCACGAGCTCGGCCGCGGACATCGGACGGGGCGCGGCGGCGAGCGCGTCGGCGAGTTCCTGCAGCCGCGCCGCGTGGTGCGCGCGCAACTCGGCGACGCGGGGCGCGATGCCCCGGAACGGCAGGCCGTGCGAGGGCAGAACCAGCGCGTCGCCCGGCAGGCGCTCGAACGCGTCGAGCGACCCGAGGAAGCGGCCGAGCGGGTCGCCGTCCGGATCCGCCGGCCACACGCTCACGTTCGTGCTGATGCGCGGCAGCAGCATGTCGCCGGAGACGAGCAGGTTGCGCGCGCTCGAAACCAGCGACGCGTGCTCTGGCGAATGTCCGAAGCCGGGAATCACCGTCCACCGATCGCCGCCGAAACCCAGCGTGTCGCCGGCGAGCATGCGCGAGAAGACCAGCGGAGCCGCGGGGACGCCGCGCGCGTAGGCGTTGCCCCGCGACGCGAGCGCTTCGACGTGCTCGCGCTCGAGCCCGTGCGCGGCGAACAGCGCGCAGGTGTCGCCGATCGCGTGCGTCGCGCGCTGGTCGAGGACCGCGTGCGCGGTCAGGAACTCGGCCTGGGTCATCCACACGGACGCGCCGAATCGCTCGGCAAGCCAGCGCGCATTGCCGAGATGGTCCGGGTGGTAATGCGTGGCGACGATGCGGGAAATCGGAGCACCGCCGAGGGTCGTGGCGAAGTGCGCCGACCACAGCGCGCGCGTCGCGTCGTCGCCGTAGCCGGTGTCGATGGCGGTCCAGCGGCCGTCGTCTTCGCGCACGAGCCACAGGTTGATGTGGTCGAGCGCGAACGGCAACGGCATCCGGATCCATGCGACGCCGCGCGCGACCTCGATCGCCGCGCCGGGCGCGGGCGGCGCGGCGTACGGATAGTCGAGCAGCGAGGGCGACGGGGCATTCATCGGGATGGGCGCCGGCGCGCGACGCCCTGGGCGTCCTCGCTTCCGGCATCGGGCGACGCCGGCATCGGGCGGCGCTATTGTGCGGTGCAGCAATACCCCGGCATCATCGGTGATCCGGACGGGCGCGTCAACCCGGTATGTTATCTTGGCTCACGCTCGCCGCGACGTCCCGGGAGCGCCTTCCCGATGACCGAAACGCGCCGTAAATCGCCTGCCAAGGCCGGCGCGCCGGCCCGCGAAGCGCAATACTCGATCTCGCAGCTCGCCGCGGAATTCGCGCTGACGACGCGCGCGATCCGCTTCTACGAGGACGAGGGCCTCGTGGCGCCGCGCCGCGACGGTCAGGCGCGGATCTACGGCGATCGCGAGCGCACCCGCATCAAGCTGATCCTGCGGGGCAAGCGCCTCGGGCTCTCGCTCGCGGAGATCCGCGAGATCTTGGACCTCCACGACACGCGCGACGGCGACCGGCGCCAGCTCAATCGATTTCTCGAGGCGCTCGACCACCGGAGATGCCAGCTCGAGGTGCAGCGCGGCGACATCGAGGCGCTGCTCGACGAGATCGGCGCGATCGAGCGGGATTGCCGGCGCCGGCTGAAGGAGGCGGCGCCCAAGGGTCCGATATCGCCACGTCCGCGCAACCTCGCTGGCGCGGGCCAGCCCTGAGCCGCCGGTGCCGCCATGCTTGACGTTTACGTAAACGTCATGCAGGATCCCGGGCTCGCCCGACCCGCCTCGCGTCATGCGCGCGAGCCGCCTGCGCGCGAAGGAGCCTCGATGAGCCCATCGGCCTTTTCGTTCGGTACGCCCGACGGCGAGGCGCGCGTGCGCGCGAGCTTCGCGCGCCAGGGCGCGATGGCGACGATCGGCGCCTCTCTCGACCGTGTCGAGCCCGGCTACTGCGCGGTCTCGCTCGCGCCGAGCCCCGCGGTGTCGCAGCAGCACGGGTACGTGCACGCAGGCGTGGTGTCCGCGATCGTCGACACCGCCGGCGGCTATGCGGGCTTCACGCTGTTCCCGCCCGGGGCGTCGGTGTTGACGGTCGAATTCAAGGTGAACCTCCTCGCGCCCGCCGAAGGCGAGCGCATCGTCGCCGAAGGGTTCGTCGTCAGGCCCGGCCGCACGCTGTGCATCACGCGCGGCGAGGTCCACGCCGAGCGCGGCGGGCGGCGCAGCCTCGTCGCGCTGATGCAGCAGACGCTGATGGTGATGCACGGCAAGGAGGACGCATGAATAGGCACAACCTGCGGCGACCGCCGGGCCGTTCCGAGGTCGACGCGCCCCCTCGGGGGAGGCGCGCGCAGCGCGCTTCGGGGGGACCAGGCATGCGGCGACCGCCGGGCCGTCCCGAGGTCGACGCGCCACCTCGGGGGAGGCGCGCTCAGCGCGCTTCGGGGGGACCAGGCATGCGGCGACCGCCGGGCCGTCCCGAGGTCG
>JBDTNO010000056.1:0-16413 GCA_039933715.1 Betaproteobacteria bacterium | reverse complement strand
GTCAGAAACGCCCGCGTCCGGGCGCCGCGGCGAGCAACGCCCGCGTGTACTCGTGCCTCGGCCGCGCGTAGACCTCCGCGATCGGCCCCTGTTCGACCACGCGGCCTTCGCGCATCACGGCGATACGGTCGCACACCTGCGCGGCGACACGAAGATCGTGGGTGACGAACAGCATCGTCAGCGCGAGCCTCGACCGGATCTCGTCGAGCAACGCCAGCACCTGCGCCTGCACCGACACGTCGAGCGCCGAGACCGGCTCGTCGGCGATCAGGAGGTCGGGCTCCATCGCGAGCGCGCGCGCGATGCACAGCCGCTGGCGCTGTCCCCCGGAGAATTCGTGCGGGAAGCGATCGAGCGCGGACGGATCGAGGCGAACGAGCTCCAGCAGCGAGCGCGCGCGCGCCATCGCGTCGCCGCGCGAGACGCCGAAGTTCATCGGCCCCTCGACGATCGACGCGCCGACGCTGCGCCGTGGGTTGAGCGACCGGTACGGGTCCTGGAAAACGATCTGCACCTTGCGGCGCATCGCGCGGAGCCGTCTTCGCGGGAGAGTCGCGATCTCGAGTCCGTCGATCCTGATCGATCCGAAGGTCGGATCGACGAGGCGCGCGATGCAGCGCGCGACCGTCGACTTGCCCGAGCCCGATTCGCCGACGATGCCGAGCGTCTCGCCCCGGCGGATCGATAGCGTCACGTCGTCCGCCGCGCGAACGTCTCGTCGCTTGCCGAGCCACGGACGTTGCACGTAGGTCTTGCCGAGCGCGCGCGTCTCGACCATCACCGGTGTTTGGACGACGGCGCGGTGCCGCGGCGTCATGCCGGGAACCGCCGCGATCAGCATCTTCGTGTAGTCGTGCTTCGGCGCGCGCAGCACCTCGTCGGCCGTCCCCACCTCGCAGATCTCGCCCCGCTTCAGCACCGCGACGCGGTCGGCGACCTCCGCGACGACGCCGAAATCGTGCGTGATGAACAGCACGCCGGTGCCGTGCTCGCGCATCAGGTCGCGGATGAGCGCGAGGATCTGCGCCTGCGTCGTGACGTCGAGAGCGGTCGTCGGTTCGTCGGCGATCAGGAGCTTCGGGTCCAGCACGAGCGCCATCGCGATCATGATGCGCTGGCGCTGGCCGCCGGAAAGCTGGTGCGGATACGACGCCGCCATCCGGTCGGGATCGGGCAGGCGCACGTCGGCGAGGCCCTCGTTGACCTTCGCGCGCCGCGCCGCTGCGCCGAGCGTCGTGTGGCGCCGCAGCACCTCGTCGACCTGGTCACCGCAGCGCATCACCGGATTGAGCGCGGTCATCGGCTCCTGGAAGATCATCGCCATGCGTGTGCAGCGCAGCGCCTCGAGCCGCCGCTCCGACGCGCCGCGAAGCTCCTCGCCGGCGAGGCGGATCGAGCCCGCGGTGACGCAGAGAGCGCGCGGCAGCAGGCCCATCGTCGCGTGCGCGATCACGCTCTTGCCCGAGCCGGATTCTCCGACCAGGCAAACGATCTCGTTCGGGGCGACCGCGAGGTCGACGCCGCGCACCGCGTCCGCGCGATCGGATCCGGGGGGCAGGCCGATCGTGAGGCCGGCGATCTCGAGGATCGGGTCCACGGCGATCAGAGGCGTTTCCGCATGCGGGGATCGAGCGTGTCGCGCAGGCCGTCGCCGAGCAGGTTGATCGACAGGATCGTCAGCGCGAGCAGGACGCCAGGGACGAGGATCGTGTGCGGATAGACGCGGAACAGCGTGCGTCCTTCCGCCATGATGTTGCCCCAGGTCGGCGTTTCCGGAGGGATGCCCACGCCGAGGAACGAGAGGATCGCCTCGATCAGGATCGCCGAGGCCGCGATGTAGGTCGCCTGCACGATCAGCGGCGGCACCGTGTTGGGCAGGATGTGGCGCACGACGATCGTCGGGCCCGGCGTTCCCGCCGCGACCGCGGCTTCGACGTACGGCTCCTCGCGCACCGACAGCACGACCGCGCGGACCAGCCGCACGACGCGCGGCACCTCGGGCACGACGATCGCGAGCACGACCGCGACGATTCCCGCCGACGACAGCGACACGACGGCGATTGCGAGCAGGATCGCGGGGATCGCCATCAGCCCGTCCATCACGCGCATGACGATCGCGTCGGCCCAGCGCACGTATCCGGCGAAGAGACCGATCGCGAGCCCGATCGCGACGCTTACGAGCGCGACCAGCGCGCCGACCGCGAGTGACGTGCGCGCGCCGTACACGACGCGCGATTGCACGTCGCGGCCGAGCGAATCGGTGCCGAGCCAGTGGCGCCGCTGCGATCGGGTGCCGTCGTCATTCCGCACGGTCTCCACGGCGCCGGGCAGCTGGTTGCGGAACGCCGGGTTGATCGCGGCCGGATCGATCGACGTCAGCAGCGGCGCGGCGACGCCGATCAGCGCCATCAGCGCGAGGATCGCGGTGCCGGCGACGACGATCGGCGAACGGCGTAGCCGCCGCAATGCGCCGATCGCCGGAGCGCGCGCGCGTATCGGATCGACGATGCCCCGCGGATCGCCGTCTCCTTCGGCGAACCCCGAGCCGCGCAGCGCCGCGTCCGTTTCCACCGTCAGATCCGGATGCGCGGGTCGAGGAACGTGTAGGCGACGTCGACGAGCAGGTTGAGCAGCACGTAGACGACCGAGAAAAGCAGGATCACCGCCTGCACGGTCGGGTAGTCGCGCGCGAGTACCGCGTCGACGGTGAGCCGGCCGAGCCCCGGGATGCTGAAGACGCTCTCGGTGACGACGACGCCCCCGATCAGGAGCCCGACGCCGATGCCGATGACGGTGACGATCGGCACCGCCGCATTGCGCAGCGCGTGCCGCATCAGCACCGTCGTGCGCGGAAGCCCCTTGGCGCGCGCGGTGCGGATGTAGTCCTCGCCGAGCACCTCGAGAACGCTCGTGCGCGTGATCCGCGCGACCAGCGCGATGTAGATGACCGAGAGCGTCAGCGACGGCAGGATCAGGCGCTGCAGAAACCCCCAGAAACCCTCGCGCAGCGACTGGTAGCCCTGCACGGGCAGCCACGCGAGCTCGATCGCGAACACGTAGATCAGCGCGTAGCCGATGACGAACACGGGCACCGAAAAGCCCAGCACCGAGAATCCCATCACGACGCGGTCGACCCAGGTGCCTTGCTTGTACGCGGCGATGACCCCGAGCGGCACGGCGACTGCGATCGACCACAACATCGTCAGCGTCGCCAGCGCGAGCGTAGGCTCGATGCGGTCGGCGACCAGCGACGCGACGGTCCGCTTGAAATAGAACGACTCGCCGAAATTGCCGGTCAGCACGTTGCCGATCCAGATCGCGAACTGCGCGACGATCGGCCGGTCGAGCCCGAGCTTCTCGCGGATGCCCGCGACGTCGGCGGAAGTCGCCGAGGCGCCGGCGATGATCGAGGCCGGGTCGCCCGGCGTCAGCCGCAGCATCGCGAACACCAGCACCGCGACGATCGCCATCACGGGAATCGTCGCGATCAACCGCCGCGTCAGGAATCCGAGCATCGCGCAGGACGTCGCGGACGATCCTTCGGCGCGGCGCCGCTCAAGGCGATGCGCGGACCGTCAGCGTGCCGCCTTGCCCGACAAGCGTACCCACGAACTCGGACGACCCGGGCTTGCGTTGCAGGACCCACGTGCTCTCGGCAAAGTTGCAGTTGCCGGTCCTTTGCGAATTCACGCCGGGTCGCATCGTCGCGTCGAATCGCAGCGTGTCGCCGTCCCAGGTGCCGTTCGCGATCGGCTCCCCCAACGCGCCGCAGGTCACGCCGGAAAGGTCGATCCGCCCGCTGACCGGCCCGGGCGCGCCGTTGCCGTCGAACGTCAGCGAGAAACGGTCGACGAACGTCCGGCCAGGGGAAAGGGCGGTCCAGGTGCCGGCGAGCTTGCCCGGGAGCGGATCCGCCGCATGGGCTCCCACCGCACTCGCCATCGCCACCGCCGCGACGAAGCCGCGGAGGGCCACCCGAAACCTTCCGGACCATCGGATCCCATCCAAGGCATCACCCTTTCGTGACGTTCCAGAACACGGTGACGGGCGCGCTGACGACCCCGTTCACGTTCCTGCGCATCGCGGCGGGCTGGTACCACTGGCCGAGGATCACGTGCGACGGGTCCTGCGCCCAGCGCACCTGCACCGCCTCGGCGATCGCCTTCTGCTTCACCGGATCGGTCTCGCGCGCGTACTGGTCACGCAGCCTCTCCATTTCGGCGTCGCATGGCCAGCCGAACAGCGCCTTGTCGCAACTCGAGTTGAGGAACGCCGTCATCACCGGGTTCAGCACGTCGGCCGAGACCCACGACGTCAGGAACCCGTGCCACCCGCCCTGCGTCGGCGGATCCTTCTTCGAGCGTCGCGCGACGACGCTCTGCCAGTCCATCGACTGCATGTCGACCTTGAAGCCCGCGCGCTCCATCAGGCTCTTCGCGACCGGCGCGAGGTTGGTCAGCACCTGGAGGTCGGTCGAGTGCATCAGCACGATCGGCGTGCCGTCGTAGCCCGCTTCCTGCAGCAGTGCGCGCGCACGGACGAAATTCGACTCGAGCAGGCCCTCGGTGCCCCTGGCCGTCTCGAGCGGCGTGCCGCAGACGAACAGCGCCTTGCAGGGCTTGTAATAGGCGGGGTCGCCGATCACCGCCTTCAGGAAATCCTCCTGGTTGAACGCGTAGAGCAGCGCCTGCTTGACCTTCGGGTTGTCGAACGGCTTCGCCGTCGAGTTGAAGCGGAACGAGTACTGGTTGCCGAGCGGGTTGGTGTCGAGGAGCTTGAGGTTCGGGTCCTTCTTCACGATCGGCATCAGGTCGTGCGCCGGCTGCTCGATGTAGTCGATCTCGCCGGCGATGAGCGCGTTGATCGCCGTCTGCTGGTCGGCGATCACGCGCCATTCGACGCGGTCGATCTTGACGACCTTGCCGCCCGCCATGCCCGACGGAGGCTCGCTGCGCGGCTTGTATTTGTCGAACCTGACGTAGACCGCCTTGTCGCCGGGCTTCCATTCGTCCTTGCGGAACACGAACGGCCCGCTGCCGGTGAAATCGGTGATCTGCGTGTTCGGATCGGTTTCCGCGACGCGCTTCGGCATCATGAACGGCGCGGCCGACGACGGCTTGCCCAGCCCTCCGAGCACGAGGCCGGTCGGCGCGCTCAGGTTGATCCGGAACGTTTTCGCGTCGACGACCTGGAAATCCTTCACGAACGACATCATCTTCTGGCCGGTCGCGTCCTTCGCGCCCCAGCGCCTGATCGACGCGACGCAATCCTCGGCCGTCACCGGCGTGCCGTCGTGCCAGAGTAGCCCGTCGCGCAGCGTGATCGTGTAGACGAGGCCGTCCGGGCTCACCGTGTGGCGCTCGGCCATCTGCGGCTGGATCCGCCCGTTCGCGTCGGTCGCGAACAGCGTGTCGTAGATCATGTAGCCGTGGTTGCGCGTGATGTACGCGGTCGTCCAGATCGGATCGACGATCTTGAGGTCGGAGTGCATGACGACGCGAAGCGTCGATTGCGCATGCACCGGAGCGGGCGCCGTGGCGACGACGACGAGCACCGCGGCGGCCAGGGCAGCGCGGGCGAGCGAGCGGTGGACATCCATGCGAGCCTCCGGATTCACGTTGCGGACCCTCGCGCTACGGTAGCCCGAAACGCGCCGGCGTGCCAGCGCCGGTCAGCGCGGGTCGACCGGCAGCCGCCCGACAACGCCAGCGCGCGCCTCGATCGCCTCCGCGGCCGCGAGGCACAGGTCCTCGCGAAAGCGCGGCGCGACGATCTGCACGCCCACCGGGACGCCGTCGACGACACCGGTCGCGACCGCCATGCCGGGAAGGCCCAGCACCGGCAACGCCATCAGCGTCGCGCATTCGCGCCAGACGCGCTCGGTGCGGCCGGCGCTCTCGACGTCGAACCCGATCGCATAGGGCGGCACCGCGCACACCGGCGTGAGCACGAGCGGCGTGCGCTCGAGCGCGAGCCACCAATCGCGCTGCAGGCGCGTGCGGCGCGCGAGCGCGCGCAGGTGGTCGATCGGTGGCAGGTCGGGCGCCAGCGCGGCCAGATGATCCATCGCGGTGCGGATGCCCTCGTCGCCATGGCGCTCGAACTCGGCGCGCAGGAAATGACGGAACTCGGGCACGTGCATCTCGAACCACAGCCGCGCCGCCGTCGTGAATCCCGGCGTCGGCTCGTCGACGACCTCGTAGCCCGCCTCCGCGAGCCAATCCGCCGCCGCGTCGAGCGCGTTCGCGATCGCGGGCGATGGCGCGACGCCATCGAGGTCCGCGGCCTCGCGCACGACGGTCACGCGCTTGCGCAGCGGCGGGCCTTCGAGCGGAACCGGCACCCACCACGGGTCGCGCGGGTCGCGGGCCGCCATCGCCGCGAAGGCGAGGCGCACGTCGCGAACGGTGCGTGCGATCGGACCCTGCACGCTCATCAGTTGCGCGGAGATCGGGCGCTCGGCCGCCTGCGACGGCTGGAATGCGGGCACGCGGCCGTGCGAGGGACGCAAGCCCGCGACGCCGCAGCAATACGCGGGATAGCGTACCGATCCCGCGATGTCGTTGCCGTGCGCGATCGGCACGATGCCCGCGGCGACCGACGCCGCGGCGCCGCCGCTCGACCCGCCCGGCGTGATCCCGCGCTTCCACGGGTTGTGGGTGCGCCCTCGAAGCGCGTTCACCGTGTCGAGTCGCATGCTGAACGCCGGCGTGTTGGTGCGGCCGATCGGGATCGCGCCGGCTTTGCGCAGGTTCGCGACGACCGGATGGTCGTCGGCCGCCATCGCGTCGCGGTATGCGACGACGCCGTGCGTCGTCGGCGCGCCCTCCTGGTCGACGTTCTCCTTGATCGTGACCGGCACGCCGTGGAGCGGCCCCAGCATGTCGCCGCGCCGCACGGCCGCATCCGCACGGTCGGCGTCGGCGAGCGCGCGCTCGGAGAGGTCGACAGTGACCGCGTTGATCGCGCCGTTGACCGCATGCATGCGCCCGATGCACGCGCCCACCGCTTCGCGCGCCGAGATCGCGCGTGCCGCGATCGCGGCGGCCATGCGGCCCGCATCCCAGCGCCAGATCTCGTCGGCCACGCCACCGGCTCCTCGATTCGTCCCCAACATTCAACCACATCCCGCGGTTGGCCAAACCTCGCCCCGTTTGCTACGCTCGCCTGCACTCACGGAGGACAGGATGGCGCGCATCGCCGTCGGCGGATTCCAGCACGAGACGAACACGTTCGCGCCCACGCTCGCCGACTACGCGGCGTTCGAGTCGGGCGGGGGCTGGCCGCCGCTCACGTTCGGCGACGCGATCGCGCCTCGACTCGAGGGCGCCAACATCCCGGCGACCGGCGCGATCGCCGCGCTGCACGCGGCCGGGCACGCGACGGTCGGCCTCGCGTGGGGCGCCGCGTCGCCGTCCGCGCAGGTGACGCGCGACGCGTACGAGCGCATCGCCGGCGAGATCGTCCGGCGCCTCGGCGACGCGGGCCCGGTCGACGGCGTCTACCTCGATCTCCACGGCGCGATGGTCGCCGAACATCTCGACGACGGCGAGGGCGAACTCCTCGCCCGCGTGCGGCGCGTCGTCGGGCCACGCGTGCCGGTCGTCGCGAGCCTCGACCTCCACGCCAACGTCACGCGCGCGATGGTCGATCGCTGCGAGGGCCTGGTCGCGTACCGCACCTATCCGCACGTCGACATGGCGGCCACCGGCGGGCGCGCCGCCGCGCTGCTCGGCGAGCTGCTGCGCCGCGGCGCGCCGCTCGCGAAGAGCAGGCGCACGCTCGACTTCCTCACCGGGCTCCCGTCGCAGTGCACGACGATCGAGCCCGGCCGAAGCCTCTACGCGCTGCTCGAGCGGCTCGAGCACGAGCACGGCGCCGTGCTCTCGTTCACGCCCGGCTTCCCGATGGCGGATTTTCCCGAGTGCGGAATGGCGGTGTTCGGCATGGGCGCCGACGAGGCGCGCGTACAGGTCGCCGTGGCGTCGCTGCACCAGGCGGTCGCCGATGCCGAGGGCGAGTTCCACCTCGAGCTGTTCGGCGCCGACGACGCGGTGCGGCGCGCGATGCAGCGCGGTGCGCCGGGCGCGCCGGTCGTGCTCGCGGACACGCAGGACAATCCCGGCGCCGGAGGCAACGGCGATACGACCGGCCTCCTGTCGTCGCTGCTGCGCCACGATGCGCCCGGCTCGGTCCTGGGCCTCCTGATCGATCCCGCGTCCGCGCGGCGCGCGCACGAGATCGGCGAGCGGCACGCGGGCCGGTTCCGCCTCGGCGAGATCTCCGGCGTCGCCGGTCACGTTCCGCTCGAGGGCGAGTTCATCGTCGAGCGCGTCGCCGACGGGCGCTTCACCTGCACCGGTCCGATGTTCATGGGTTTTCGCATGGATCTCGGGCCGATGGCGCTGCTCCGTCGCGGCAACGTGCGCGTCGTGCTCGCGTCGGTGAAGTGCCAGGCCGCCGACCAGGCGATGTTCCGCCACGTCGGCATCGAGCCGATTCGCGAGCGCGTGCTCGCGCTCAAGAGCTCGGTGCATTTTCGCGCGGACTTCGAGCCGATCGCGCGCGAGGTGCTGGTGGTCGCCGCGCCCGGTCCGGCGAAGGCGGACCCGACGATGTTCCGGTGGAAGCGGCTGCGGGCCGGACTGCGCCTGCGCCCGCTCGGCCCGGCGTTCGCGCCGGCGACGGTCTGACGCGACCGACGCGATGCCGCGCCGCTACGTCCTCGCGCTCGTCAAGCACGAGACCAACACGTTCTCGCCGATCGAGACGCCGCTGTCGTCGTTCGGACATGGCGAAGGTCCCGCGTTCGGTCGCGCGGCGGCCGAACGCTTCCGCGGGACGAACACGCCACTCGCCGCGTACCTCGACCTCGCCGCGCGCGAAGGCGCCGAGGTCGTGACGCCGGTCGCGGCCGAGTCGTGGCCGTCGAACAAGGCGTCGCGCGCGACCTTCGAGACGCTGGTGCGACCGATCGAGGACGCGGTGCGCGCCGGGTGCGACGCGGTGTTCCTCGACCTCCACGGCGCGATGGTGATCGACGACTGCGACGATCCCGAAGGCGAGATCGCGCGCCGCATCCGCCGCATCGCGCCCGCCATGCCGATCGCGGTCACGCTCGACTACCACACGAATCTCTCGGGCGAGCTTCCCGACCACTCGACCGTCGTCACCGGCTACAAGACCTATCCGCACGTCGACATGTACGAGGCCGGCCGGCTCGCGGGGTCGATCCTCGTCCGCGCGCTCGACGGCGAAATCGAGCCGGTCATCGCGTGGGGCTGGAAGCCGCTCGTCGCCTCGGTGATGCGCCACGCGCCCGAAGACGGTCCTTCGGGCGACATCCTCGCCTACGCGCGCGCGGAGGAGAAGAGCGGGCGCGTGCTCGCGGCCACGCTGCTGCCGTCGTTCCCGCATGCGGACACGCCCCACACGGGCGTGTCGGCGATCGTGGTCGGCGACGCGCGGCGCGGCGGACGCGAAGCCGCGCGGGTCGCGTGCGACCGCATGCTCGCGATCGCGTGGGAGCGTCGCGCCGAGTACGTGTTCCACGCGCCGCCGCTCGCCGAGTCGGTGGCGCGAGCCAAGGCGCTCGGGCTCGGGAACCGCGGCGCGCCGGTGCTCCTGATCGACCACTGCGACAATTGCGGGTCGGGCGGCGCGCAGGACGTGATGACGGTCGTCGCCGAGATCCTGCGACAGGAGCTCGACGGCGTCGCGATCGCCCCGATCCGCGACCCTGCGGCCGTCGCGACGATGGTCGAGGCGGGCGAAGGACAACGCGTGCGACTCGCACTCGGCGGCAAGACCGACATGCCGTCGATCGGGCTCGTTGGCGCGCCGCTGACGCTCGAGGGTCGCGTCGAGCGCGTGACCGACGGCGCGTTCACGATCACCGGTCCGATGTACACGGGCATCCGCACGTTCATGGGGCGCACCGCGGTGCTCGACACCGGTCGCGCGAAGATCGTCGTGACGTCGCGCCCGCACGAGCCGTTCGACCTCGGCGTGTTCACGCACGCGGGGATCGATCCGCGGGCACAGCGCTACATCATGCTGAAGTCGCGCATCCACTACCGCGCCGGGTTCAAGCCGATCGCCGCGGCGATCGTCGAGTGCGCCGGTGCCGGCGTCACCAACGCCGACCTGTCGGTGTACGACTACCGCAAGCTCGTGCGCCCGATCTATCCGCTCGACCCGATGTGACGCGCGGACTGCGGTTACCATTCTCCCGCCCGATCGGCCGTCGCCGATCGCCCGGTACGCCCACGACCCACCCCGATCCCGACCTCCGGCGATGCGCGACTTCCACCTCCTGATCGACGTCGGCAACACGTTCCTCAAGTGGGGGCTGTTCGAGCCTTCCCGCGACGGCGGCGCGCGCGAGAACCGGATCGAGTCCGGGCACGCGCTGCTCGAGGAGATTCCCGCGCTGGCTGCGCAGTTCACCCGCTATCCGGCGCCCTCGCGCATCGTGATCTCGAACGTCGCGGGAACGCGCGTGCGGGCGGCGACGATCCGCGTCCTCGAGGCGTGGCTCGACGCGCCGCCGCCCACCTGGCTCGTGCCGCAGGGCGAGCAGTGCGGCGTGAGGAACAGCTATCGCAACCCGGCGCAGCTCGGCAGCGACCGCTGGGCGGCATTGATCGGCGCCCGCTGGATCCTCGGCGCGCGCGCGGCGATGGTGGTCGTGTGCGGAACCGCGACCACGATCGACTTCCTCTCCCCCGAGGGCGTGTTCAAGGGCGGCACGATCATGCCGGGCGTCGGGCTGATGCTGCGCTCTCTGCACGAGGGGACCGCGGCGCTTCCCGACCAGGACGGCGACTTCTTCGACTATCCGACGCAGACCGTCGACGCGATCGCGAGCGGCTGCCAGCACGCGCAGGCCGGCGCGATCGAGCGCATGTACGCGCACGAGACGAAGGTCGTCGACGATCTCACCTGCCTCGTGTCGGGCGGGGCGGCGCGCGCGGTGCTGCCGCGGCTCGCGATCCCGCACCAGCACCACGAGAACCTGGTACTCGAAGGGCTCTACCGCGTCTCGATGTCGCTCTAGCGCCCGCGATCCGCATTGCCCCTCACGTCGTCCACTCTCGTCGTTCGGCGGATGGGTGGCGTGCGCGCTATCGTTGCCGGCCGCAGCCGGACCGCCGCCGCGCCGGTCCCGCGCAACATCGTTCAGAAGGAACGCCCCGTGAAGGCTGCCCGCGTCTTCGCCGCGTTCGCCGTGTCGCCGTTCGCGCACGCGCTCACCTACCCGGTCACGACGCTCGCCGACAGCGGCGCGGGGTCGCTGCGACAGGCGGTCCTCGACGCCAACGGCAATGCCGGGGTCGACGACATCACGTTCGCGGTCGCGGGCACGATCGTGCTGACGTCCGGCGAGCTGGTCGTCACCGACTCGGTGAACATCCTCGGCCCGGGAGCCCGGACGCTGACCGTCTCGGCCAACCTCAACTCGCGTGTCCTGCGCATGGACAACGTCGCCGCGAAGGACGTGCTCGTCAGCGGGCTGACCCTCACCGACGGCCTCACCAACGGCAACGGCGGCGCGATCCTGAACGAGGGCAGCAACCTCACGCTGCGTTTCATGACCATCACCGGCAACCAGACCGCGGCGGAGGGCGGCGCGATCTACAACCAGTTCTTCGGCGGCGGCAACGTGCTGACCATCGAGAACAGCGAGATTTCGGCCAACCGCGCCAACAAGAACGGCGCGATCTATTTCATCGGCTTCCAGCTTCGCATCGCGAACTCGACGATCTACAACAACGTCGCGACCGACAGCGTCGGGGCGATCCTGCTGCAGTTCGGCGACGCGGTGATCCGCAACTCGACGATCGCGTCGAACAGCCCCAACTTCGTCGGCGGCATCCAGTCGCAGGATTCGACGCTCGTGCTCGAGAGCACGATCCTCGCGGACAACACCGACTCGACCGGCGTCAACGACATCAACCGCACCGGCAACGGGACCGTGAGCGCGACGAACTCGCTGTTCGAGGAGGACGTGACCGCGACATCGGTCATCAACGGCACCGACAGCGGCAACATCATCGGTGTCGATCCGCTGCTCGGCTCGCTCACGAACAACGGCGGTCCCACGAGCTCGCAACGGCCCGGCGCCGGCAGCCAGGCGATCGGCAACGGGTCCAATTCGCAGTCCTACGCATTCGACCAGCGCGGGCCCGGCTTCGCCCGCGACGCGGGCGGCGCCGTCGACATCGGCGCGATCCAGGCCTTCCTCGCGCCGCGGCCGGCGTCGGTGCCGGTGCCCGCGCTCGGACCGGCGGCCCTGGTCGCGCTCGCGCTCATGCTGGGCGTCGCGGGCATGCGCCGACGCCGGCGCTGACGGCGCGCGCAACGAGGGGCGGCGCGAACCACCCGCCGCCGATCACTCGACGCGGACGACCGGGTCGGCCCGATTGTCGATGCGCGCGGTCATCACGTCGCCGCGCACGACCGGACCGACGTCCTCCGGCGTACCGGATGGAATGACGTCGCCGGCTCGAGCTCGAACGCATCGGACACCTTGCTGATCGGCTCGGCGACCGACCGGATCATCCGGTCGAGTCGGCGTTCTCTTCGACCGCGCCGTTCACCGCGAGCGAGAGGCTGCCCCCGCGTGTAACGGTCGATGCGGGAGACGGCGCCAGCCGACGACAGCAGGTGGCGTCGCGTGATTCGCTTCGTCGTCGCCCTCCACGCGGAATCAACACTCGCGCGGCGCCTTGCCGGGCGGTGCCGGATGGATGGCGTCGACCCAATGCACGTCCTCGGGATTGGGCTCGACGTTGGGCAGGTCGAGATTGACGACGACCGGCTGCTGGCCGCTGCGGCACAGCACGCAGGACAATGGCTCATCGTCGCTCGCGTTGATCTCCTGGTGCGGCACGAACGGCGGAATGTAGATGAAGTCGCCGGGACCCGCCTCCGCGGTGAACTCGAGACGGTCGCCCCACTTCATGCGCGCGCGGCCCGAGACGACGTAGATGACGCTCTCGACCGGTCCGTGGTGATGCGCGCCGGTCTTCGCCTTCGGGTGGATGACGACCGTGCCGGCCCACAGCTTCTCGGCGCCGGCGCTCGCGGTGGTGATGGCGGCGGCGCGGTTCATCCCGGGCGTCTGCGGCGTGTTGACGTCGAGCTCGGCCGCGTGCACGACACGCACGCCGTGATGGCGCCAATTCGTCGAGGGGGTGCTCATCGCCGCGGTTCGTCGAGGCGCGCGCCGGTGCGCGGCTACTTGAACATGCCGAGTTGGCGCGCCGTGTTCATGCAGTCGGCCGAGCGATCCTTCATGAACGCCGGGAGCTTCTCGTACGGGACGTCGATCACCTCGAAGCCGCCGTCGACCGCACCGGCTTCTCGGGATCGCTGGCGGCGTGCGCGCCGGGAAGTCCGCAGGCGACGAGCGCGAGCGCGGCAAGACGGCGGAAAAAGCGCGGTGCAACCATGGCGGGATTTCTTCGATCGGGATTCGCGCGATGCTACAGGAGAGGCGCGCGGCAGCGCCAACGGCGACACCGCGTCAGGCTGGCGGCGGCGCGAAGGCGCACATGACGGTCGCATCGGGCCCGTCGCCTTCGCGGATCCACCCGAGCGTCTCCATGTGCGCGCGGATCGACTGGCTCGTCGTGTAACGGTGATTGGCGTCGCTGCGACGGTTGAACACGCGGTAGACGGGAACCGTCCCGACCGGACAGGCGCCGGTCGCGGTGTCGGGCAGGATCACCTGGAACACGTTGCCGCCTTCGACCTGCCATTCGGACCCGAAGACCAGGTTGACCTGGTAGCACTCGGCGGGGCTCGCCGAATAGAAATGCGAGTCGAGGCCGGCCGAAGGCAAGCCGTAGAAGCGGCAGACCGGGCGCACGGGCGCGGGGTCGTAGCTTCCCGGCACATGGACGAGGAAGCGCTCACCGGTCCGCGCCCAGCCGGTGAAGAAGCCGCTGTCGAGCGCGGCGATCTCCGGCGGATCGGCCGAAAGGAAGTAGTGGTCGAATCCGGCGTGGTAGAACTCGATCGCCTCGATCGCGGCGACCGGCGGCGGGAATGCGACGCGCTCGATCGCACCCGATACGATCACGCGCACGGAGCCGCAGTCCAGGCACTCGAGGCCGAGGCTGTGGTCGGGGACCGTGTTGAGGTCGAGCGGCAGCACCGGGCCCGCCGACGCGAGCGGCGCCGTCGTCGTGATCCGGAACTGGCGCGGCGACACGCCTCCCGAATGCGGGGCGCCGGCCTCGGGCGACGAGAACGCGACCGTCGGGCCCACCGCCGTGGGTTCCTGGTAATAGAACACCACCGAATCGCCCGGCATGTAGGCGAACGGCAGCAGCACCGTGCCGCGCGCCACCGTGATGTGCCACGCGACGACCGCGTCGGCGACGTCGTCGTAGCTGAACGTGCCCTGCGCGGCGGTGCCGTCGTCGAACGCGACGCCGGACAATCGCCACTGGACGATCGCGCCGTGCCCGCTGATCGTGAAGGCGGCGAGCACTACGGCTACCGCGAGGCGTACGACGCCGGAATAACGCATGGCGACCTCCCTCGCACGGATGGACCGCACCACGCTACGCCTGTCCGACTCCCCTCGGCAATGGAATATTCCACCGGCGTCGGACATGCACCGACGACGGACACCGTCGCGCCGGGCCGCCGACCCGACGGGAATATGATCGGGTATCTTTCCCAGCAGGAGCCCCCATGACCCAGCGCAGCGTCGTCATCCTGTCCGGTGTCCGGACCGCCATCGGCAGCTACGGCGGCAGCCTCAAGGACATCCCGCCGAGCGAGCTTTGCGCGCGCGTCGTGCGCGAAGCGGTCGCACGCTCGAAGGCCGACCCGGCGGAAATCGGCCAGTGCGTGATCGGCAACGTGATCCACACCGAGGCGAAGGACATGTACATTTCGCGCCTCGCCGCGGTGAACGGCGGGCTGCCGCACGGCTCCGGCGCGTTCACCGTGAATCGCCTCTGCGGCAGCGGCCTGCAGGCGATCGTCTCGGCCGCGCAGACGATCCTGCTCGGCGACACCGACGCGGCCGTCGGCGGCGGCGTCGAAAGCATGAGCCGCGCGGCCTACGCGAACCTGACGCAGCGCTGGGGCGCGCGCATGGGCGACAACAAGACCGTCGACATGATGGTTGGCGCGCTCACCGACCCGTTCGACACCGTGCACATGGGGATCACCGCGGAGAACGTCGCGAACAAGTGCGGCATCACGCGCGAGCAGCAGGACGCGTTCGCGGTCGAGAGCCACCGTCGCGCCGTGGCCGCGAGCGGCGCGGGCCATTTCAAGAGCCAGATCCTGCCGATCGAGCTCAAGAGCAAGAAAGGACCGGCCGCGTTCGACACCGACGAGCACATGCGCGCCGATGCGACGCTCGAAGGCATGGCGAAACTCAAGGCCGTGTTCGTCAAGGAGAACGGCACGGTGACCGCGGGCAACGCGTCCGGCATCAACGACGCGGCCGCCGCCGTCGTGATGATGGAAACGGGCGTGGCCGCCAGGAAAGGCCTCCATCCGATCGCGCGTCTCGTCTCGTACGGCCACGCGGGGATCGATCCGAAGATCATGGGCCTCGGTCCGGTCACCGCCGTGAAGAACGCGCTCGCGAAAGCGGGGCTCAAGATCGGCGACATCGACGTGATCGAGTCGAACGAAGCGTTCGCCGCGCAGGCACTCGGCGTGAGCAAGGAGCTCGGACTGGATCCTGCGAAGGTGAATCCCAACGGCGGCGCGGTCGCGCTCGGCCATCCGATCGGCGCTACCGGCGCGATCCTCACGATCAAGTGCGTGAACGAGCTGCACCGAACCGGCAAGCGCTACGGGCTCGTCACGATGTGCATCGGCGGCGGCCAGGGCATCGCCGCGATCGTCGAGAAGCTGTAAACCGCGTCGCGAGGCGCGGGTCACCGCACGGAGGCCATAATGAGCGACAGCATCCGCAAGGTCGATTATTACTACACGATGGTCCCGAACCGCGCGGGCCAGGCGGCGCGGATCCTGGAGGGCCTCGCCGATGCGGGCGTGGAGCTGCTCGCATTCTCGGGCTTCCCGAGCGGCCGGCGCTCGCAGCTCGACCTCGTTCCCGCGGACAGCGTGAAGCTCAGGCGTGCGGCGAAGCGGCTCGGCATCCCGCTGTCGAAGCGCAAGTCCGGCTTTCTCGTTCGCGGAGCAGATCGCGTCGGCGCGCTCACGCGACTGGCGCGACGGCTCGCGGAGGCGAAGATCAACGTCACTGCGATCGACGCGGTGACCGCGGGCGGCGGCCGATACGGCGCGATTTTCTGGGTCAAGCCCGCGGCCGTCGCCAGGGCGGCGCGCCTGCTCGGCGCGCGCTAGGGAGCTCCGCGTAACCTTACGGCGCGCGCGGACTCGCATGCACGAACTTCTCGAACCCCCGAC
>JBDTNO010000055.1:0-16753 GCA_039933715.1 Betaproteobacteria bacterium | reverse complement strand
GAGGCGCTCGAAACGCACCGCGCCGACGCGCGCGCGTATCTCGCCCATGAGACGCGGCGCTTCGACGTCGTGTTCCTCGATCCGCCGTTCGACGAGGACCCGTGGCCGTGGCTGCTGCCCGCCGCCGCCGCGCGGCTGGCGCAGGGCGGCGTCGTGTACGCGGAAGCGCGCCGCGCGATCACCGCGCCCGCGGGCCTCGCGGTGGTCCGCCAGGGGCACACGGGGCAGGTGCATTATCATCTGCTCGCACCCGATGCCGCCGGTCGGGACGAACCACGCGCGGATCCACCCTCCCGATGCTGACCGTCGTCTATCCCGGCTCGTTCGACCCGTTCACGCGCGGGCACGAGGACCTCGTGCGCCGCGCGGCGCGCCTCTTCGACCAGGTCGTCGTCGGCATCGCGGCGAGCGAGGCGAAGCGCCCGATGTTCGAGCTGGACGAGCGCGTCGCGATGGCCCGCGAGGTGGTCGCCGATCTTCCCAACGTCAAGGTCGTCGGCTTCTCGGCGCTCCTGATGGCGTTCGTGCACGAGCACGGCGCGCGCGTCGTGCTGCGCGGCCTGCGCGCGGTCTCCGACTTCGAGTACGAGTTCCAGATGGCGGGAATGAACCGCCGGCTGTGGCCCGAGGTCGAAACCCTGTTCCTCACCCCGTCGGAGCAGTACATGTTCGTGTCGGCGACGATCGTCCGCGAGATCGCCCGCTTCGGCGGCGACATTTCGGACTTCGTGCATCCGGCGGTCGCGGCGCGGCTGCGTCGGAAGGCGAAAGCGTAGGCGGCGCGATGGCGCTGATGATCACCGACGAGTGCATCAACTGCGACGTCTGCGAGCCCGAGTGCCCGAACGACGCGATCTCGCAGGGAGCGGAGATCTACGTGATCGACGCTTCGCGCTGCACCGAGTGCGTCGGGCACTTCGACACGCCGCAATGCCAGGTCGTGTGCCCGGTCGACTGCATCCCGGTGGACCCGGCGCACGTCGAGACCCGCGCGGAGCTCACGCTCAGGTACGAAGGGCTGATGAAGGCGAAGGCGGGAATGGGGTCGGAGACGTAACGATCGCGGGGCGATCGTTGCGTCTCCGACCCCTGGCTACGCGGCGTTCGCCGCCAGCGGCAGCTCGTCGTGGCGGACGATGATCTCCACCGCGCCGACCCGCGTGTCCAGCGCTCGCGCCTGCGCGTCCAGCGCGTCGCCCTGCGCGGCGAGCTCGGCGATGCGCTCCTCGAGCTCGTCGCTCGCGCGGTGGATGCGCTTGATGCTCTCGAGTCGGCGGCGGAGCTGCATCTGGTGCTCGCGCACCTGCGTCTCGAGCGGCGACATCACCGATTTCAGCCACGCCTCGATGTCGCGGTTCGCGATGTCGTACAGGTGCTTGACGCGCGAGGCGACCGTCTCGAAGAAGCGGCGCATCAGCGGGAACTTGGCCTTGCTCGCCATGTTCCACAGCGTGTTGATGTGCGTCTGGTAGGCGCGCTCGAGCCGCTCGACCTCCTTGCCGTACTTGAGCATCGAGAACGGCGGCGGCGTGAACCGGTCGAGGTTGTGCTCGTTCGCGAAGCGCATGTACATCGCGCTCATCATCTCGTGGATCTCGGAGGATTTGCGCGCCGCAGCGTCGAGGTCGGTACGGATCTGCGAGAAGAAGTCGTTCATCGCGCCGCGCACGCCCTTGGTGAAGAGGCTCGCCTCGATCGCCTTGCGCGTGCCCCCGGCGTTCGCGCGCAGCATCTCGAGGCCGATCAGGTCGTAGAGCTCGGTCGTCTGCTGCGTGAACACCGTGCGCAGTGCCGAGTAGCGCGAGAGCCCCCGCTCGAACACCGCCTTCTCGTCGCGCACGCGCTGCATCATGTGCTCGACGACGTCCTGGTTCTTGCCGCGCAGCGCCTTGAGCTCGGCGAGCTGCTCGGCGATGCCCGCGGCGCGCGCGTCGAGGATCATCTTGACGCCGCCGACGAGCGCGCGCACCTCGGAGAGCGCGGCCGCCCCGACGATCTCGCGCTTCGCGGGCACGAGGCTTCCCGACAGCGCGGTCTCGAGCCGCGGCAGGCGGCTACGCGCGAGCAGCGCGTCGTCGCCGTTGACCTTCGCGAGCAGCGCCTTCTGCGCGGAGACCGGGAACACCTGCTCCACCGGCACCCCGAGCGTCGCGGCGCTCGCGCGCGCCTGCCGCAGGATCTCCGACTCGATCTCCGCGGCCGAGCGCATGTCGTCCCACAGCCCGTCGATCTTGTTGAGGATCACGAGACGGCCGGCGCGCGTCGTCGCATCGGCGCCAGCGAGATGGTCGTTCCACACTTCGAGGTCGGTCTTCGTCACGCCGGTGTCCGCGGCGAGGATGAACAGCACCGCGTGCGCGCTCGGGAGCAGCGACAGCGTGAGCTCGGGCTCGGTGCCGATCGCGTTGAGGCCCGGCGTGTCGAGGATCACGAGTCCCTGCTTCAGCAACGGGTGCGGGAAGTTGATCACCGCATGGCGCCAGCACGGGATGTCGACGCTGCCTTCGTCGCGGTGCTCGAACGACGCGACGAGGTCCTCGTCGTGCAGGCCGTAGCGGCGCGCGAGCGCGATCGGCACGCGCTTGACCTGCGAGACGCGGCCGAGCGCGTCGCTCATGCGCTCGGCCGACGCGAGGTCGAGCGGCAGCGTCACCCATTCGTCGGCGTAGTTCTTGAGCTCGGAGACCGTGCCGTCCTTGAGGCGCGACTCGATCGGCAGCAGCCGGATCGACGGCGGGCGCGACGGGTCGTGCAGGATCTCGGTCGGGCACATCGTCGTGCGCCCGGCGGCCGACGGCAGCAGGCGCTGGCCGAAGTCCGCGAAGAAGATCGCGTTGATGAGCTCGGACTTGCCGCGCGAGAACTCGGCGACGAACGCGACGACCAGCTTGTCCTGGTGCAGCCGTTCGAGCAGTTGCTGGACCCGGAGGTCGACCTGCGCGTCGGCGAGGTCCTGGTGCGCCAGCCAGTCGTGCAGCGACGAGACGCCCGCGGACAGGCGCCGGCGCCAATCTCCGTAGGCTTCGAAGCGCGCAGCGAGCTCGCGAGCGTGGATCACCCCGTCTCCCCAGCGGAGGCCCCCCGTGGGCGGGTGGGCGGCGACTGTATCACACAGGTTGGAAGCACGAGGTGTGCCGGAAGGAATGAACGGCGGCGGTCGGCGCGTTCGCCCCGCGTCGAGCCGGCGGTTTTCCGGCGACCGACCACCGGCCTTTAGCGCTGGCAGACCGGGCAGTAGAACGTCGAGCGCTGCCCCTGGCGCACCGCGCGGATCGGGGTGCGGCAGATCCGGCACCGCTCCCCCTCCCTCCCGTACACGGCGTAGCGGAGCTGGAACGCACCGGGCTGCCCCGAAGGGTCGACGTAGTCGCGCAGCGTGCTGCCCCCGGCGGCGATCGCCTCGGCCAGCGTCGCGCGCACCGCGTCGACGAGTGCCGCCAGGCGTACGCGGGTGAGGCGCCCCGCGGCACGGGTCGGCCGGATTCCGGCGCGGAACAACGCCTCGTTCGCGTAGATGTTGCCGACGCCGACGACGAGCTTGTTGTCCATCAGCGCGAGCTTGATCGCGACGCGCCGGCCGCGGGTTCCGCGGTGGAGCGCGTCGGCGTTGAACGCCGGCGAGAAGGGCTCGGCGCCGAGCGAGGCGAGCAGCGGATGGCCGACCGCGTCGCCGGGAATCCACAGGAGCGTGCCGAAGCGGCGCGGGTCGCGGTATCGCAGCGTCGAGCGATGGTCGAAGACGATGTCGACATGGTCGTGCGGCTGGCGGGGTGGCGCGCGCCGGTAGACGCGCAGGCTCCCGGTCATGCCGAGATGGACCAGCAACGTGTCGGTGCCGCTGGGTGCGGCCAAGCGAAAGAGCAAGTACTTGCTTCGACGATCGACGGCGACGACCTCGCGTCCGGCGAGCGCCTTCTCGAGTCCGGCGGGAACCGGCCAGCGCAACCGCCGGTCGTACACGCGGACGGCGACGATCCGATGCCCGACGAGCGCCGGAGCGACGCCGCGGCGGGTGGTCTCGACTTCAGGGAGCTCGGGCACGGGGTGGTGGACGCGCGCGACGCGCGCGTTTGTTGCGCCGCGTACGATAGCCTAAGATCGGACGCCCGGCTCCCACGAGACGCGCTGCCTGCAAGGGTTCCCCGATGTCGAAGCTTCCCCCGTTCCGCCGCGGCCTCGTCGCGGCCGCCCTCTCCGTGGCGCTCGCTCTGCCGGCGCTCGCGTTCGCGCAATCGACCGCGCCATTCGCCGAACCGCCGCCTGCGAGGACCGAGCTCCCGACCGGGATGTCGGCCGATCTGTTCTACCGGCTGCTCCTGGCCGACGTCGCGCTCCAGCGCGGCGACGCCGCGGTCGCCGCGCGCGCCTACCTCGAGGTCGCACGCGAGCTGAAGGACGTGCGGCTCGCGCGGCGCGCGACGGAGATCGCGTACGCGGCGCGCCAGCGCGGGCTGACCGAATCGGCGGCGAGATTGTGGGCGAGCCTCGATCCCGAAGCCGAGCGACCACGCCAGATCGTGTCTGCGCTCGCGTCGGGTGGCACGGGGCCGCGCGAGCGCGACCCCAATGCCCTCGCCGAGGACGACCTCAAGAGCCGGCTCGAGAAGCTGCTCGCCGACCAGGCGCTCGCCGGAGGCGTGGCCGACGCGTTCCTTCAGCTCAATCGCGCGTTCGCCCGGCAGGCCGACAAGGCCGTCGTCTACGAGATGATCCGCGACCTCGCCGAGCCTTACGCGTCGTCGCCGGAAGCGCATTTCGCCGCCGCGCTCGCCGCGCTCAACGCCGGGCCCGAGGATGCGGCGATGATCGCGCTCGCGCTGGGGCGCGCCGATCGCGCGCTCGCGCTGAAGCCCGACTGGGAGCGCGCGGCGCTCCTGAAGGCCGAGATCCTCGGCAAGCGCTCGACCGACGAGGCGATCGCGTGGCTGGAGTCGTACGCGAAAACGCAGCCGTCGGCGCGCACCGCGCGCGGCGCGCTCGCGCAGTTCTACGTCGAGCAGAAGCGTCTCCCGGAAGCGCGGGCGCTGTTCCAGGCGCTCGCCGCGGAGGATCCCGACTCGCGCGAATACGCGCTGGGCGTCGCGATCCTCTCGTACCAGATGAAGGATTTCGCTGCGGCCGAGCGCGAGTTCACGAAGCTCGCCGCGAAGGACGACGACGGAAGCGCGCAGCTCTACCTCGCGCAGATCGCCGAGGAGCAGAAGCGCTACGAGGACGCGCTCGTGCGCTACAAGGCGGTGAGCGAGGGCGAGCGCGCATGGCTCGCCAAGCTTCGCGTCGCCACGATCTACGGAAAACTCAACCGCGTCGACGAAGGCCGCCGCTGGCTCGCCGACCTGCCCGCGGTGACGATCGAGCAGCGCATCCAGGTGCGCCAGGCGGAAGCCTCGCTGCTGCGCGAGACCGGCGATCCGGCGGGCGCGTACGCGGTGCTCGAGAAGGGGCTTTCCGAACATCCGGATGCCCCCGACCTCCTCTACGACCTCGCGATGGTCGCCGAGAAGATCGACCGCGTCGACGTCGCCGAGACGCGCCTGAAGCGGCTGATCGAGATCAAGCCCGACGATCCGCAGGCGCTGAACGCGCTCGGCTACACGCTCGTCGATCGCACGTCGCGCGCCGAGGAAGGGCGCGCGCTCATCGAGAAGGCGCTGAAGCTCTCGCCCGACGACCCGTTCATCATGGACAGCATGGGCTGGGCGCTCTTCAAGCTCGGCCGCTACGACGAGGCCGAGACGTATCTTCGGCGCGCCTATTCGAATCGCCCCGATGCCGAGATCGCCGCGCACCTCGGCGAGGTGCTGTGGATCCGCGGCGACCGCGATCGCGCGAAGGAGCTGTGGGCGGCGCAACTCAAGGACGCGCCCGACCACCCGGTCCTGCTCGAGACCGTTCGCCGGCTCTCGCGCTGACGCTCCGTGCGCGTCGCCGCGATCGCCGCGTGCGCGCTGGCGCTTTCCGCGTGCGCGACGCTCGAACCGTCGCTTAGTACTCCTGCCGCCGAACCGGTCGCCGACGGGGCGTTCGACGTGAGCGGGCGCCTGTCCGCGCGGCGCGGCGCCGAGGGCGCCGCCGCGAACTTCGACTGGGCGCACGCGCCCGGACAGGACACGATCGCGCTCGCCACCCCGATGGGCACGACGCTCGCGCGCCTTTCGCGCGATTCCGACGGCGCCTCGCTCGAGCGTCCCGACCGTCCGGTCGAGCGCGCACGCGACGCCGCGACGCTCGCGGACCGCGTGCTCGGCTTCGCGTTGCCGGTCGAGAGCCTCGCGTGGTGGATTCGCGGCGTGCCGCATCCGGGGACGCCGCATGCGCTCGAGCGCGACACGGCCGGTCGCACGGCGGTGCTGCGCCAGGACGGTTGGTCGGTCGCCTACGGTTACGCCGACGGCGCGACGCAGGCGCGGCGGCTCGTCGCCACCTATCCGGATCTCGAGGTGCGCGTGGTGATCGACGCATGGCGGTGACGACGACGGCCGCGTCGCTCAGGGTGCCCGCGCCGGCGAAGGTCAACCGCTTCCTGCACGTGACCGGGCGTCGCGACGACGGATACCACGCGATCGAGTCGCTGTTCACGCTCGTCGACCTCGCCGATACGATCACGCTCGACGTGCGCGCCGACGGTGCGATCGTGCGCGCGCGCGACGTGCCGGGGGTCGCGCTCGACGACGACCTCGCGCTGCGCGCCGCGCGCGCGCTCCAGCAGGCGACCGGCAGCCGACTCGGCGTGACGATCGCGATCGACAAGTCGATTCCGTTGGGCGCGGGACTCGGCGGCGGCAGCTCCGATGCCGCCTCGGTGCTTCTGGCTCTCAACCGCCTCTGGTCGCTCGGGCTCTCGCGCGATGCGCTCGTCGACCTCGGCACCACGCTCGGCGCCGACGTCCCGTTCTTCGTGTTCGGCGAAACGGCGCTGGCGCGCGGCATCGGCGAGCGCCTGACCGCGATGAGCGCGCCGACCGCGCATCTCGTCCTCGCATTCCCCGACGCGCAGGTCGCGACGACGACGATTTTCGCGGCGCCCGAATTGACACGTACGACGCCGTCGGCGAAAATGGACGTCTTTTCCGAGAGTTACGGGCGGAACGACCTGTCGGGACCCGCGTGCACGCGCCATCCGGCCGTGGCCGCGGCGCTGGCGGCATTGGCCGTCGTGTCGCCGGACGCGCGAATGACCGGCTCGGGAGCGTGCGTGTTCGCATCCTTCGCGCATGAGCGCGGCGCGCGAGCCGCCGCCGATGCGCTGCCCGCGGGACTGCGCGCCCGCGTCGTTCGTACGCTGTCGCGGCATCCGCTCGCCGCTTTCGCGTAGAGTCTCGGGCTTGAATGAACAAAGCGGGGTCCGGCGGGCCCCGGGGCGCGTCGCGGGAAGATCCGGCGTCGCGCACGGTTTCCGCTGGGGAGTCGCCAAGCTGGTTAAGGCACCGGATTTTGATTCCGGCATTCGAGGGTTCGAATCCTTCCTCCCCAGCCACTCGTGACGCGTCGGGCAGGCCGCCGGTGGGCTGGCGACCTGCCCGTGTCGTTTCGAGCGCCGACCTGAGTCTTCGAGCGAACGCCTAGAGCGCACCGACCATGGCCCTCGAACGGATGCGCGTGTTCACCGGCAACGCCAACCCGAAGCTGGCGGAGGCGGTCTGCCGCCACCTCAACATCAGCCTCGGTCGCGCGGTCGTCGGCAAGTTCTCCGACGGCGAGGTGATGGTCGAATTGCTCGAGAACGTGCGCGGGCGCGACGTGTTCGTGCTGCAGTCGACCTGCCAGCCGACGAACGACAACCTGATGGAAGTGATGGTGATGGTGGACGCGCTCAAGCGCGCGTCGGCGACGCGCATCACCGCCGCCATTCCCTACTTCGGCTACGCACGCCAGGACCGCCGCCCCCGCTCGGCGCGCGTGGCGATCAGCGCGAAGGTCGTCGCCGACATGCTGACGACCGTGGGCGTCGACCGCGTGATGGTGATGGACCTGCACGCCGACCAGATCCAGGGCTTCTTCAACATCCCGGTCGACAACGTCTACGCGACGCCGATCCTGCTGGGCGACCTGTGGAAGCAGAACTACGACAACCTGCTGATCGTCTCGCCCGACGTCGGCGGCGTCGTCCGCGCGCGCGCGATCGCGAAGCGCCTCGACTCCGACCTCGCGATCATCGACAAGCGGCGCCCGAAGGCGAACGTCGCCGAGGTGATGAACATCATCGGCGACGTCGAGGATCGCAGCTGCGTGATCATGGACGACATCGTCGACACGGCGAACACGCTCTGCAAGGCGGCCACCGCGCTGAAGCAGCACGGCGCGCGCAAGGTCGTCGCCTATTGCACGCACCCGGTGCTGTCGGGCGGAGCGGTCGCGCGGATCGCGTCGTCGGACATGGACGAGATCGTCGTCACCGATACGATCCCGCTATCCGAGGAAGCGCGCGCGTGCCCGCGCATCCGCCAGCTCTCGTGCGCGCAGCTGATCGCCGAGACGATGACGCGGATCAGCAACGAGGAGTCGGTGAGCAACCTGTTCATCGACTGAAGGCGGTCGGCGGTCGGCGATGGAAGGACTTCCCCCTCTCGCAGCGTGCGGGGGAGGGTTCGGGTGAGGGGCGAGAGGCGACAGCGGGCTCCGCGAATCCCGGCAACTCGCCGTTTGACATGAAGGAGATGGAATGGAAACCCTCGCGCCCGATCTCGCGGGCAAATCGATCCTGATCACCGGCGCGTCGACCGGCATCGGCGCCGCCGCGGCGCGCGCGTTCGCGCGCTTCGGCTGCAAAGTCGGCATCCACTACAACGCGAGCCGCAACCGCGCCGACGAAGTGGCGGCGGACGTGCGCCTCGCCGGCGGCCAGGCGCATCTCGTCGCGGGCGACTTCACCGACAGCGCGGAAGTGCGCCGCGTGATCGAGGAGGCGGCGGGCGCGCTCGGCGGCATCGACATCCTCGTCAACAACGCCGGCGGGCTGGTGGCCCGCGTGCCGATCGCCGAGATCGACGACGCGTTCTTCGACGACGTGATGGACCTCAACGTGCGCTCGGTCGTGATGGCGACCGCGGCGGTGACACCGCACATGCGTCGCGCCGGCCGCGGCAACATCATCAACGTCACGTCGATCGCCGCGCGCAACGGCGGCGGGGCGGGCGCGGCGATGTACGCGTCGGCGAAGGGCTTCGTCAGCACGTTCACGCGCGGGATCGCGAAGGAGCTCGTCAAGGACAACATCCGCGTGAACGCGGTGTCGCCGGGCGTGATCGCCACGCCGTTCCACGAGCGCTACTCGACTCCGCAGATGCTCGAGACGTTCAAGGGCATGATCCCGATGGGGCGCCTCGGCACCGCCGACGAGTGCGCGGGCGCGTTCGTCTACCTTGCGTCCGATGCGCTGTCCGGCTATGTCACCGGGCAGATCCTCGAGGTGAACGGCGGGCAGTACATGCCTTAGGGCAAGCGAACGTTTCGCGACCCGGCGCGGCACCGTCGGTGCGAGCCCGGTCGCACGAACCTTTCGCCCGGAACGGCCAAAGCGGAAGTGAGTCGCGAGCCTGGGGCGGCCCGACGTTCTCGACTGGCAAGAGCGATGAAAAACCGGGCGTGGGGTGGGCGGGCCGCAACGTTCGACGAACAACGGCGGAATCTCCCGCGGACGCGCCCGATGCGATGGCGGGGCCCACCGGCCAAGCCCCATCCGCTTTGACCGCCTTCCCGTTTTCCTGCTATATTTCAAGGCTTTCCTGGGTCCGACCCGGGGCCACCCGCGGATGACGGCAGGGTTCAACCCCGCACCGGAGGCCGCAGACAACCGAAGGAGTCGCAACGATGGCCAAGATCGAATTCACCGCCTTCCCGCGTGAGGGAGGCGAAGGACGGGGCGCCTCGCGCCGCCTGCGTCGCAGCGGCAAGGCACCCGGCATCGTCTACGGCGGAACCGGCGAGCCCGCGTCGATCGAGATCGACCACAACGCTCTCATGCACGCACTCAAGAACGAGGCGTTCCACGCGTCGATCCTCACGATGAAGCTCGGCGATCGCGCGCAGCAGGTGCTGCTGCGCGACGTGCAGATGCATCCGTACCGGCCGCAGGTGCTGCACGTCGACTTCCAGCGCGTCGACGCGAACAAGAAGATCCACATGAAGGTGCCGCTGCACTTCGTCAACGGCGAGCTGTCACCTGCGGTGAAGGTGGCCGGCGCGATCGTCAGCCACGTGCTGAACGAGATCCACGTCTCGTGCCTGCCGAAAGACCTCCCCGAGTTCATCGAGGTCGACCTCTCGGGCCTCGAGACCAGCCACGCGCTCAAGGCGTCCAACCTGACGCTTCCTGCGGGTGTCGTGCTGGTGACGCACGGCAAGGATCCCGTCGTCGCGACCGCGGTGGTGCCGAAGGCGATCGTCGAGACCGAGGAAGAGACCGCCGCCGCCGCCGATGCCGCCGCTGCTGCCGCGACCGCTGCCGCCGCGGCGCCGGGCGCCGAAGGCGGGAAGCCGGGCGACGCCAAGGCGGGCGACAAGAAGGACGAGAAGTCCGACAAGGACGACAAGAAGAAGAAGTGACGCGGCCGGCAACGCCGCCACCCTTCAAGGCCCGCTGCGCTTTCCAGGCCGGCGGGCCTTTTCATTTCCGCGCTCCTTCTCGCCACGCCCGATGCCCGTCCATGCCCCGATCCGCCTCGTCGCCGGCCTCGGCAATCCGGGGAAGCCGCACGAGCGCACGCGCCACAACGCCGGCTGGTGGTTCTCCGACGCGCTGGCCGAGCGGCTCGGCGTGCGTTTCGCGCCGCAGCCGCGCTTTTCCGGCGACGTCGCACGCGATGGCGAGCTGCGCATCGTGAAGCCCTCGACCTACATGAACGAGTCGGGGCGCTCGGTCGGCGCGCTCGCGCGCTTCCTCGGCATCGCTCCGGCGGAGATCCTCGTCGTGCACGACGAGCTCGATCTCGTCGCCGGCGCCGTGAAGATGAAGCTCGGCGGCGGGGTCGCCGGCCACAACGGCCTCAAGGACATCCGCGCGCACCTGGCGACGCCGGAATTCTGGCGATTGCGCCTTGGGATCGGACACCCGCGCGATTCGGGCACGCCCCAGCTTCCGGTCGTCGACTACGTGCTGAAGCCCCCTCTCGCCGTCGAGCGCGACCTGGTCCGCGCGGCGATCGACCGCGCGCTCGACGCTTGGCCCGCGATCGCGGCCGGCGATTTCGAGAAAGCCATGCTGCTCTTGCACACCCGGGAAACCAGATGATCGATCGCGCCAACGGCGCCCGCCGGGCCGCCCGGAGGTCGGCGCGCCCTCTCCTTCATCGAGGGGCGATGCGCCTTCCGTGTAGCGGACCGGTCCGGGGGAGGCTCGCATGAGCCTCAAGTGCGGGATCGTCGGATTGCCCAATGTCGGCAAGTCGACGCTGTTCAACGCGCTCACGCGCGCGGGCATCGCGGCGGAGAACTATCCGTTCTGCACGATCGAGCCCAACGTCGGCATCGTCGAGATCCCCGACCCGCGGCTCGCCGCGCTGGCCGCGATCGCGAAGCCCGAGAAGGTGATCCCGGCCGTGGTCGAGTTCGTCGACATCGCGGGCCTGGTCGCGGGCGCGTCGAAGGGCGAGGGCCTGGGCAACCAGTTTCTCGCCACCATCCGCGAATGCGATGCGATCGCGCACGTCGTGCGCTGCTTCGAGGACGCGAACGTCGTGCACGTGTCGGGCAAGGTGAACCCGGTCTCCGACATCGAGACGATCAACACCGAGCTCGCGCTCGCCGACCTCGCGGCGGTCGACAAGCAGATGGCGAAGGTCGAGAAGCTCGCGCGCGCCGGCGGCGACAAGGAGGCGAAACGCCTGCACGAGACGCTCGTCAAGGTCCAGAGGGTGCTCGACCAGGGCCTGCCGGCGCGCGCGACGGATCTCTACGACGAGGAGCGCGCGCTGCTGAAGCCGTTCTTCCTGTTGACGATGAAGCCGACGATGTACGTCGCCAACGTCGCGGAGCGCGGCTTTCGCGACAACCCGCTGCTCGCCGAGGTCGAGGCGTACGCGGCGAAGGTCGGCGCGCCCGTCGTCCCGGTCTGCGCGGCGATCGAGGCCGAGATCGCGGACCTCGACGGCGACGACAAGAAAGCGTTCCTCGACGACCTCGGACTCGCCGAGCCGGGACTCGATCGCGTGATCCACGCCGGCTACAAGCTGCTCGGATTGCAGACCTACTTCACCGCCGGCCCGAAGGAAGTGCGCGCGTGGACGGTCGAGGTCGGCGCCACCGCGCCGCAGGCGGCGGGGGTCATCCACACCGATTTCGAGAAGGGCTTCATCCGCGCCGAGACGATCCCGTTCGACGACTACGTGCGCCTCAAGGGCGAGCAGGGCGCGAAGGATGCGGGCAGGATGCGCCTCGAGGGCAAGGATTACGTGGTGCGCGATGGCGACGTCATGCATTTCCGGTTCAATGTGTAGCCGGGCGCGGTCCCGCGCTCGCGGTTTGTGTCATCGGCAGCTTTCATTCGATTGCGGCGCGTTCTGGCTGGCCAATCGCGCGTGGGGGGAGCCCGGATCTTGAGCGCGTTGCACTCTGCGCGACCGGCCGCGGACCGTCGCCGCGCGTTCGCGCTCGGCCTCGCCGTGACCTTGGTTCTCGCCGGCTGCGCCACGCTGCCGCGCCTCGTCGCGCCGGAGATCGTCTCCGCCGAGGTGCGCGTCGTCGACGTGCGCCTTCCCGTGATCCGGATCGACGTCGAGCTCGCGCTTCGAAATCCCAATCCATCGCCGGTGGCGATCGCGTCGCTCGACGCCGACCTGGAGATTGCCGGCGAGCGCGCCGGGACCGCGCGTCTCGCCGGACCGGTGACGCTCGAATCGGCGAGCGTGTCGCGCGTCCTCGTGCAGACCATCGGCGACGCGTCGGTCGCGCTGGTGGTCCTGGCGCGCTCGCTCGGCAGCGCGCGCCCCATCGACTACGCGCTGCGCGGAACCGTCGTGCTCGCCGACGGCACGGCGTTTCCATTCGTGCGGCGCGGCGAGGTCCGGAGCGGAGGCGCGCGCCCGTGAAGACGCTCGCGTTCACCAAGATGCAGGGCCTCGGCAACGACTTCGTCGTCTTCGACGCGACAGCCGAGCCGTTCACGCTCACCGGCGCGCAGATCCGCGCGCTCGCCGACCGCCGCTTCGGCGTCGGCTGCGACCAAGTGCTCGTCGTCGAGCGGCCGACGCGCGACGACGTGGATTTCCGCTACCGGATCTTCAACGCCGACGGCGGCGAGGTCGAGCAATGCGGCAACGGCGCGCGCTGCTTCGTCAAGTTCGTGCGCGACCGCGCTCTCACGTCCAGGCGCGAGATCCGCATCGAGACGGCGGGCGGCATCATCGCGCCGAAGCTCGAGGACGACGGCGAAGTCACCGTCGACATGGGCATTCCGCGCTTCGCGGCGGCGGACGTCCCGTTCACCGGCGGATCGGGTGGCGTCACCGACCTGCTAGACGTCAACGGGCGGACGGTCACGATCTCGGCGCTGTCGATGGGCAATCCGCATGCGGTGCAGGTCGTCGCCGACGTGGACGCCGCGCCGGTCGCGAGCGAAGGCCCGCGCATCGAGCGCCATCCGCGCTTTCCCAGGCGCGTGAACGCGGGCTACATGCAGGTGATCGATCGCGCTACCATTCGGCTGCGGGTGTGGGAGCGCGGTGCAGGCGAGACGCTCGCCTGCGGAACCGGGGCGTGCGCGGCCGTCGTGGCAGGCAACCGCCGCGGCCTGGTCGACGCGTCCGTCCGCGTACAGGTCCGCGGCGGAACGCTGGCCGTCGCATGGGAAGGCGAAGGACGCCCGGTGCGCATGAAGGGCGCGGCGACGACCGTGTTCGAAGGACGCTGGACGCCGCCGGACGCGTAGCAGGCGGCGAACGAGCGCCGGTGCGATTTCCGGCGCGACACGATTCAACGATCGCGGCCGCGACGCGGCCGCCTTGCCCGGGGGTGGAACGCGGATGGACGCGAAGGATGTCGCCGAGTACCTGAAGCAGCATCCGAAGTTCTTCGAAGACTACGCCGATGTGCTCGCCGAGATCTTCGTGCCGCATCCGCACGGCGGTCACGCGATCCCGATCGCCGAGCGCCAGATCCTGACGATGCGCGAGCGCAACGCCGACCTCGAGGGCCGGCTGCGCGAAATGGTCGGGAACGGGCGCGCCAACGACGCGATCGGCGAGAAGCTGCACCGCTCGACGCTCGCGCTCTTCGCCTCGCCCGACCTCGAGACCACGCTCGCGGTGCTCGACCACAGCCTCAAGGAGGACTTCGGCGTGCCCGACGTCGCGTCGCGGCTGTGGGGGCGCGTGCCCGAGCAGTCGTACCTGCCGCAGCTCGCCGCGACGTCGAGCGAGGTGCGCGCGTGGGCCGACGCGATGGCGCAGCCGCAGTGCGGCGCCGACGCGCCCTTCGAGTCGCGCGAGTGGTTCGAGCACGGCGACGCGCTGCGCTCGTTCGCGTTCCTGCCGCTTCGCACGTCGCACACGTTCGGCGTGCTCGCGCTGGCGAGCGAGGACCCCGAGCGCTACCGGGCCGGCATCGGCACCGTCTACCTGGTGCGCCTCGCCGAGCTCGCGAGCGTCGCGACGGCGCGCTACCTGCCGCTCGGCTAGGCCGCAACCATGTCGCGCGCGCGCACGGATCCGGCCACGCCGCGTCCGGGGGTGCGTGCGAGCGCAGCGAACGCGCGCATCCTCGCGGCGTTCGACGAGCACCTCGCGACGCGTCCCGCGAAGACGCGCGAAGCGTATCGGCGCGACGTCGCCGCGCTCGCGGCGCTCGCGGGTGAGCGTTCGCTCGCGACGCTCCGGCGTCCCGAGGTCGCGCGGCACCTCGCGACGCTGCACGGGCGCGGCCTTTCCGGGCGATCGCTCGCGCGCATGCTCTCGGCGTGGCGTGCGCTCTACCGGCACCTGCTCGACCGCGACCGCGGGCCCGCCGACGATCCGACCGCCGGGCTCAAGGCGCCGAAGTCCGCGCGCCAGTTACCGTCGGTGCTGTCGCCGGACGAGGCGGTGCAACTGGTCGAGATCGTCGCCGACGATCCGCTCGCGCTGCGCGACCGCGCGATCCTGGAGCTCGCCTATTCGTCGGGCCTGCGGCTTTCCGAACTCGCCGGGCTCGACGTCGGCCGCGTCGATTTCGCGACCGGCGAAGCGCGCGTGATGGGCAAGGGCGAGAAGGAGCGGATCGTGCCGGTCGGCAGCGCCGCGCTGGGCGCGCTTCGCGTCTGGATGGAGGCGCGCAAGACGATGGCGGTGCCCGGCGAGACCGCCGTGTTCGTCGCGCGCACCGGAACGCGATTGTCGCCGCGCTCGATCGAGCAGCGGCTCGCATCCTGGGCGGTGAAGCAGGGCCTCGGGCGCCACGTGCATCCGCATATGCTGCGTCACTCGTTCGCCTCGCACGTGCTGCAATCGTCGGGCGATCTTCGCGCCGTCCAGGAGATGCTCGGGCACGCGTCGATCGCGAGCACGCAGGTCTACACGCACCTCGACTTCCAGGCGCTCGCGAAGGTCTACGACGCGGCGCATCCGCGCGCGAAGAAGCGCAAGTCCGGGAAGGGCGGGCCACCGTAGGCCGGCGCTGCCGCGGGCGCGTTATGCGTCGTCGTCGATCACGCGCGCGACGCCGGGCATGAACGGCAGGTCCGTCACGCCCGGATCGACGCCGGCCTGCCTCATCATCGTCGTGACCTGCCCGCGGTGATGCGTCGCGTGCTGGAACAGGTGCGTGGCGGCGATCCATGCGGGCATGCGGCGCAACTTGCCGTCCGATGCGGCCCGGTACTCGAGCGTCGAGGCGAGCCACGCGGGCGCGAGCGCGCCGGCCCAGCCGAGAATGTCGCGGTCCGCGGCTTCCCGTTCGCGCGCGAGGTCGGCGAAATCCGGGTGGACGTCAGCCCCGTACGCAACCACCGCATGCCGGTCGCCGGTGAAGCGGCCGAGCCAGACGCGATCCCCCCAGAGGATGTGATCGAGCGTCCGGTGGATCGATCCGAAGAACGCGCCGCGGTCGCGCTTGCGCACGTCGTCGGCGAGCGTCGCGACGGCCGCGAACATCCGCTCGTTCATCCAGCGGTTGTAGCGCGCGAGGACCTGGCAGTACGCGACGTCGATCACCGGATAAGCGGGGGCGGACGCTACTTGCGTTGCGGGTGCCGGATGGTCGTCGGGCGCCGCGATTCGTCGAGTCCGGGGCCGCCTGCGCGCGCCAAAGAGGGAGGCGACGGCTACGCGGTGGTCGGCACGAAACGCGAATCGGATCCCACGTTGCCGGGCGTCGCGACGACGCGCGCCTCGAGCTCGCCGACCTCGATCGACGCGGCGACCTGCGCGAGCCGCGCTACGACGCCGTACGCGTAGAAGCGGTTGGGCGGACAGCCGGCCGGCCCCTTGAGGTCGGGAAGGCACGGCGACTCGAACGCGAGCGGCACGAACTCGGCGCCCGGCGCGTTGAGGTTCTCGTCGCGGCCGCGCGACGCGTGCACGCGGTAGAAGCCGCCGACGACATAGCGGTCGATCATGTAGACGACCGGCTCGGCGATGGAATCGTTGACGCGCTCGTAGGTCGGCACGCCTTCCTGCAGGATGACCTCGCTCACCTCCTGGCCGTCCTTGATGACGCTCATCTTGTTGCGCGAGCGCCGGTTCAGGTCGGCCAGGTCCTTCGGGTCGCGCACGGTCATGATGCCCATGCCGTAGGTGCCGGCGTCGGCCTTGACGATGATGAACGGCTTTTCCTGGATGCCGTA
>JBDTNO010000054.1:0-16837 GCA_039933715.1 Betaproteobacteria bacterium | reverse complement strand
GCGCCTCCCCCCAGGGGGCCCCGCGCCCTTGGGGCGGCGGTAGGACATCCCCCCGCAGCGCGCTTCACGCGCTTCCCCCCAGGGGGCCCGGCGATCTCGGGACGGCCCTTCGATCGCCGACGGCCGCGCGGATGACGTCCCCCAGAAGCGCGCTCCGCGCGCCTCCCCCGAGGGAGCCTCGCGCCCCTGGGGCGGCGGGAGGACATCCCCCCGAAGCGCGCTGCGCGCGCCTCCCCCCAGGGGGCCCGGCGATCTCGGGGCGGCCCTTCGATCGCCGACGGGCGCAGGGATGACGCGCGCGCGACGAACCACGGCCGGCCACGAAGCGCGCCGCGCCGCTCGACGCCAGGGCCTCGGACCGGACGGCGCGGAGCGCGCGAGCGTCGCGCAGGTCGCCGCCCGCATGATCGCCGAGCACGGGATCGACGACTGGAGCGCGGCGAAGCGCAAGGCCGCGCGCGAACTCGGACTCGCAGATCGCGCCGCGCTGCCGGGTGACGGCGAGATCGAGGACGCGCTGGCCGAATACCACGAACTCTTCGGCGGCGAGCGTCACCGCGAGATGATCCGCACGCGCCGCACCGAGGCGCTCGGCTGGCTCCGGAATCTCGCGCGCTTCGACGCGCGCCTGGTCGGCGGCGTCGCAGCCGGATGGGCGACCGAGCACAGCGACATCCGCATCGAGCTCGCCGCGGACGACGCGAAGTCGGTCGAGATCGCGCTCCTCAACGCCGACATCGCGTTCCGCCCGTTTCCCGATCGCTCGGCCGACGAAGGCTACGATCTCTACGTCGATACGCCGCGCGGCGGCGTGCGGCTGCAGGTGCGCACGCCCGGATCGATGCGTGCACGAACGCGTCGCGATCGGGAGGGACGCGAGGCGTTGCGGCTCGACGCGGCAGCGGTGGAGGCGCTGCTGTCGGAGTCAGGGCGCTAGGGTTCGATCCTCGCGGGTCGGCGCGTGGACAGCACCCGCGAACCTCACGGCTCCGCGCCCCGGAGCCACCGCGCCGCATCCAGCGCGAAATAGGTGAGGATCGCGTCGGCGCCCGCGCGCTTCATGCCGGTCAGCGCCTCCAGCACGCACGCGCGCTCGTCGAGCCAGCCCGCCTGCGCCGCGGCCTTCAGCATCGCGTACTCGCCCGAGACCTGGTAGACCGCGGTCGGCATGCGAAACGCATCCTTCACGCGGCGCACGATGTCGAGGTAGGGCAGGCCCGGCTTCACCATCACCATGTCGGCGCCCTCGGCGATGTCGATCTCGGCCTCGCGCAGCGCCTCGTCGCCGTTCGCCGGGTCCATCTGGTAGGTCGACTTGTCGCCGCCCTCGAGGCTCGCAGCCGATCCGACCGCGTCGCGGAACGGGCCGTAGAACGCCGATGCGAACTTCGCCGAGTAGGCGAGGATGCGCGTGCGCGAAAGGCCGCGGCCGTCGAGCGCGCGGCGCAGCGCCCCGATGCGGCCGTCCATCATGTCGGACGGCGCCACCATGTCGGCGCCCGCATGCGCATGGCAGAGCGCCTGCCTGACGAGCGCCTCGACGGTCTCGTCGTTCATCACGTAGCCGGACGCGTCGACGAGGCCGTCCTGGCCGTGGCTCGTGTAGGGATCGAGCGCGACGTCGGTGATGACGCCGAGCTCCGGGAAGCGCGCCTTCAACGCGCGTACCGCGCGCGGCACGAGATCGTCGTCGCGCCAGGCCTGCGCGGCGTCCGCGGACTTCAGCGACGCGGGAATGACCGGGAACAGCGCGATCGCGGGCACGCCGAGCGCGAGGCACGCCTCGGCGTCGTGCGCGAGCCGGTCGATCGACTTGCGCGACACGCCCGGCAGCGACGCGACCGGCTCCTCGCGCCCGTTCCCGTCGAGGACGAACACCGGCAGGATGAAATCGTCCGGCGTGAGCACGGTCTCGCGCATCATCCGCCGCGAAAACGCGTCGCGGCGCATGCGGCGCGGGCGCGCATCGGGGAAGCGGGCGGTGTAGGGACGGCTCATGGGCAGGCGGAGCGAGTGTCGTGATGCGCCGACACCGCGGATGGTATCGCGAAGTCCGACGGACGACCCTGCCCGTTGCGCGGTCTATCGGCTCCGCCTCGCGCGTCGCTCCGCGGTTCGCGGTTCGCGAAAAAAATTTGCGCGAACCACGAACATCGCGCGGAACTCGCGGAAAACCCGCCGGTCACAGAATGCAGACGGTGACGTCTCCCGCTTCCCTCCCTGAGCGGGTGCCCGCTGCGACCGGCAAGCCGCAGCGGGTGTTCCAAGGCCCCGCGTCACTCCCCTTGATCGCGGGGCCTTTTCTTTTCCTGCGGCCGTCGCGCGGTTACTGGCCGGCGAGCCAGCGCGCGACGATCGCGTCCGCTTCGAGCAAGCCGGTCCGCGCGGTCGCCGAGAATGGAACGACGACGACCCGCCCGGCGTGCGCCGGATAGCGCTCGGCGATCTCTTTTCGCATCGCCGCGGCCGTACGCGCGGCCTCGCTGCGCGACAGCTTGTCGGACTTCGTCGCCAGCACCAGCACCTCGCGCCCCGACGGCAGGAAGCCGTCGAGCAGCGTGACGTCGAGCGGCTTCAGGCCGTGGCGCGCGTCGACCACCAGCACGAGCCCGACGAGCGTCGGCCGCGTCGCGACGTAGGACGCAAGCACCTCCTGCCACACGCGCTTGACGGCCTTGGGCACCGCGGCATAGCCGTAGCCAGGCAGGTCGGCGACGAGCGATCCCGACGGCACCTCGAACAGCACGATCTGCTGGGTGCGCCCGGGAGTTCGGCTCGAGAACGCGAGCCGATCCCGTCCCGCGAGCGCGTTGATCGCGCTCGACTTGCCGGCATTCGACCGGCCGGCGAACGCGACTTCCGGCGGGCCGGGCGGCGGCAACTGCTCGAGCGCGGCGGCCGCGATCACGAAGCGCGCGTTTCGCAACGCGCGCGGGTCGACTCCGGCCGGACGGGGCTTCTCGGCTACAATGTCGCGTTTGTTCACGGCGATTTTTCTTCAGGCGGGATCCGCGTTGCCGGCCCCCGGTTCCGCGAGGCCGTGACGTCCATGAGGGAGAGTACGTCCATGAAACGCACGCTGCTGCTGGCCGTCGCGATCGGCCTTCCGGCCATCGCCTTCGCCCAGTCGCCCGCGAAGCCCGACCTCGCGAAGGCGCAGCAGATCGTCAACCAGGTCTGCGCGGCGTGCCACGGGGCGGACGGGTCGAGCCCGACGCCCGCCAATCCGTCGCTCGCGGGACTGCCCGCCGACTATATCACCGTGCAACTCGCGCACTTCAAGGCCGGCATCCGCCAGAACCCGGTGATGCAGGCCTTCGCCGCGACGCTGTCCGATGCCGACACGGTGTCGCTCGGCGCTTTCTACGCTTCGCAGAAACCCAAGCCGCAGGGCGCGCGCGACGCCGCGCTCGCGCGACAGGGGCAGAAGCTGTGGCGCGCTGGCGACGCGGCGAACGGCATCCCGGCGTGCAGCGCGTGCCACGGGCCGACCGGCGCCGGCATCCCGAAGAACTATCCGCGCCTCGGCGGGCAATGGGCGGACTACGTGGTCGTGCAGTTGAAGGCGTTCCGCGCCGGCGAGCGCGGCAACGATCCCGCCGGCAAGGACCTCAACGGCAAGATCATGGCCGGCGTCGCGCGCGGCATGACCGATGCGCAGATGAAGGCCGTCGCCGAGTACGCGCAGGGCCTTCGCTAGCCGGCGTCGCCGGCCCCCGCGACGGTTCGTTCGATCGCGCGCGTTCACGTGTCGATGCAAGCGCACGTCGCCGCCCTCGCGGTCTATCCGCTCAAGGGCGCGGCCGGCATCCCCCTCGACGCCGCGGAGGTCCGCATCACGGGCCTCGCATCGCACGGCATCGCGGATCGCGAGTGGATGGCCGTCGATCGCGACGGCGTCTTCGTCACCCAGCGCGAGCATCCGCGCCTCGCGCTCGTCCGCACCGCGATCGACGATGGGCGCGTCGTGCTCTCGGCATCCGGCATGGCGCCGCTCGCGCTCGACGCGAACCACCACGCCGGATCGCGCGCGGTCCGCGTCTGGAACGCGAATGTGCGCGGCTTCGACGCGGGCGATGGCGCCGCCGACTGGGTTTCCGCCGCGATCGGAACGCCGGTGCGCCTCGCGCGCTTCGATCCCTCGCACCCGCGCCGCTGCAATCCCCAGTACGCGGGCGACTCGGGCGCCGAAGTCCACTTCGCCGACGGCTATCCGCTCCTCGTGATCGGCCGCGCGTCGCTCGATGAACTCAATGCGCGGCTCGCCGCGAACGGCGCAGCGCCGGTCGGCATGGACCGCTTCCGTCCCAGCCTGGTGCTCGAAGGGCTCGCGCCGCACGACGAGGACCACCTCGCCACGATCGCGATCGACGGCGTCGTGCTGAAGCCGGTCAAGCCGTGCACGCGCTGCCAGGTCACGACGGTCGACCAGGCGACCGCGCGGATGGGAGCCGAGCCGCTGGTGACGCTCGCGTCCTACCGCCGCGACGATCGCCTGGCCGGCATCACGTTCGGCATGAATGCGATCGTGATCGCGGGTGCGGGACGCGCGATCGCACGCGGCGCGACCGCCTCGTGCGAGTGGGCGTTCTGAAATCGCGGCGAGCGACGGATACCGGCACGCTCGCCAAGACCCCGGCGCGACGCGAAGCGCGCGCGCTCCGGGGTCATCCGATCAGGTTCCGACCGGCGAGCACATCACCGGATACAGCGGTCCGGGCCCGTAGCCTTCCGCGATCCAGCCGGGCGTGTGCGAGAGCGTGTTCGCGACCGTCTGCTCGGTCGTGTAGCGGTGGTTGATCTCGATGGTGTTGAGGAACCGGTAGATCGGCTTGGTGGCCGCCGGGCATCCGCCGGTCGTCGTGTTCGGCAACTCGACATAGTAGATCGCCGGATTCTCGTACACCCACTCGGTCGCGAAGTCGACCGCGACGCGCGAGCACTCGGCCGGGTCGGCCGAGAAGAAATGCGAGTCGCCGAACTCCGGCTTCCGGTAGAACCGGCACACGGGATTGCGCCCCGGTCCGGGCGACGTGTACGCGAGGAAACGGAAGCCGGTGCGCTCCCAGCCGGCGATGACGCCGGTGTCGAGGCCCTGGATCTCGGCCGGGTCGATCGTCATGAAGAAGTGGTTGAGGTTGCCGTGGTAGAACTCGACCGACACGACGAGCCCCGGCACCTGCAATGCCGGCGTCAGGTACTGGCGCACGAGCGGCAGCATCGCCCCGAACTGCGAAAAGAAATCGCTTCCTTCGGGATTGACGCAGAGCGCATCGCCGCCGAGGAGTCCGCCGCGCTCGACGAGGTCGCCGTCGTTGGCCACCGACGTCAGGCCGCCGCCGGACGAACCGCCCTCCGTCGTCCCCTGCTCCCAGACGACGCGCGTGAAGAAGCCCGCGCCGCCCGCGGCCGTGCCAAAGTCGACGGTCTCGGCCGCGAACGTGTGCCCCTGGCTCCACTTCTTGAGGTCGCCGGACGGATGGTGGAAGATCTCGACGTAGGTGCCCGGCACGACGTTGGTCGCGTCCCAGCCGCGGAACGACACGCCGGTGGGCGGCGCCGAATTCATTCGCATCAGCGCCCAGTCCCAGTCCTGGCTGCGGCCGAGCAGCATCGCGCCGCCGGTCTGGACCTGGTAGGAGCCCGGGGTGTTGCTGCCGCACGCGTTGCTGTCGAAGAACCACCAGACGTTCAGCGTGAACGCCTCGTACGCGCCCTGGAAGCAATGGTTCGCCGAGAAGATGTATGGCGTGAACGTCGTGCCGATGTCGTTCAGCAGCGTTCCCGTGCAGCGCGCGGTCCCGCCCGAAGGCACGGTGAACACGAGCTTGCCCGTGCCCGCGCCGGCACCGAGCGTCACCGCGTCCTGCGGATCGACGCAATGGAAATCGATGTTGCACGATCCGGAGTCGCCGATGTCGGCGAGGATCTTCGCCTCGTCCTTGCGCGAGCTCGACGCGCCGACCACGAGGTGCGAGACGCGTGCGATCTCCAGCGTGGCACCCTTAAGCGCGACGCCCGCCGCGGCCTCAATCTCGATCGCGACGCGTTCTCCGTCGATCACCGGCGACCAGTACTCGCCGAAGCGTGCGGTGGCTTGCGCGACCGTGTTCGCCGGGACCGACACCATCGCATCGCCGGAGGTCGCGGCGCCGAAGCGCACGGTGACGTCCGGATGCATCGCCGGCAGGCGCACGGCGACGCGCAAACCCGCCGCGCCGGCCGAAGCGACCTCGATGCGTGCCACCTTCGCGCCGTCCGCGAGCGTGGTCCACGTGAGCGCGGAAAGGTCGACGCGACGCTCCGCGGCCGCCACGTCGCGCCCGAAGCCGATGAATTGCGGCGTGCCCGGCGCAGCGAGCGCCGAGCCGGCGCCGCGGTTCAGCGCCACGAGCTTCGCGCGCTCGGCCGCCGTCGGGCGCGCGAGCTCGACGCGGCGCGCCATCGCGGCGCCCTCGAGTCGCATCCGCGGGGCGACCATCGCCTTCGCGCTGGCGGCGGGCCGGTAGGTGGCGCTGCCGGCCTGCATGACCGGCGTCGGCGCCTGGGCCTGGGCCGCGACCCCGAACGCCGCGGCGAGCGCGGCAACGATCCAACGATGGCTCATCGGCATCCTCCTGTGCGCGCACGTCGCCTCGGGCGACGGCACGAAATCGATTAACGCTCGGCGCCAGTCATTCGCCGACCGGCGCTTCGGAAGGGTCGGCCGCCGATGCAAGACAGTCGGCAAGGGACGCCTGCCAGTCGGGCAGCGCGAATCCGAACGTCCGTTCGAACCGCGCGGTGCCGAGCACGCTCCAGCGGGGACGCCGCGCGGGCGTCGAATACTCGGCGGTCGTGATCGGCACGACCCTGACGCCCGGGACCTCGGCAAGGATCGCACGGGCGAAACCGTACCACGTCGTGGTCCCGCGCGCTGTCAGATGGTAAAGCCCGCGCCGGTCGGCCACCCGGGGAAGCCCTTGCGAGACGATGCGGGCGGTGGCGCGCGCCAGCTCGCGCGACCAGTTGGGCGTCCCGGTCTGGTCGTCGACGACGCGAAGCTCGTCACGCTCGGCGGCGAGGCGGCGCATCGTGGTCAGGAAATTGCGGCCGCGCAGTCCATAGACCCAGCTCGTGCGCAAGACCAGCGAGTCGGCGCCGATCGCGGCGACCGCCCTTTCGCCGGCCAACTTCGAGCGCCCGTAGGCGGACACGGGATGCGTCGGCGCGTCCTCGACGTACGGCGTCTCCCCGCTCCCGTCGAACACATAGTCGGTCGAGAAGTGGATGAGCACCGCGCCCGCGCGCTTCGCTTCCTCGGCGAGCACGCCCGGCGCCACACCGTTGACCGCGTCGGCGCGCGCGGTTTCCTTCTCGGCGAGGTCCACTGCCGTATACGCGGCGGCGTTGACGACGAGCGAGGGCTGCACGCGGCGCATCGTCGCGACGATCGCGGCGGGATCGGCGAGATCGAGGTCCGCGTGGCCGGTAGCGACGACCGCACCGAACGGCGCGAGCGCGTGGACGAGCTCCGCACCGAGCTGTCCCGACGCGCCGGTCACGAGGATCGGACGCGCGGCGCTCACGCGTAGGTTTCGGCGCGCGAGAACGGCGTGCCGGCCGCGTCCTTCGCGGCGAGCAGCGGCGCGCGCACCGGCCACGCGATGCCGAGCGCGGGGTCGTTCCAGAGCAGCGTGCGCTCGTGCTCGGCGTACCAGGTGTCGGTCGTCTTGTAGAGGAACTCGGCGGCCTCCGACGTCACGCAGAAGCCGTGCGCGAATCCCGGCGGCACCCACAACATCTTCCGGTTTTCGGCAGACAGCGTGATCCCGACATGCCGGCCGAACGTGGGCGAGGCGCGGCGAAGGTCGACCGCGACGTCGTAGACCTCGCCGGCGACGACGCGAACGAGCTTGCCCTGCGCGTGATGGATCTGGTAGTGGAGCCCGCGCAACACGCCGCGGTTCGAGCGCGAATGGTTGTCCTGCACGAACTCGACGTCGAGGCCGGCGTCGGCGAGCACGAGACGGTTCCAGCTCTCGAAGAAGAAGCCGCGCTCGTCGGCGAACACGCGCGGCTCGACGAGCAGCACGTCGGGGATCCCGGTCGGCGTGACGCGCATTCAGCCACCTGTCACGGGAGAATCGATCGAGCCCGGCTCGCTCCTCGCGGCGATGGCCGCGATGGCGCCGCTTGCAAGGGGGCGCGCCCTCGGGACGCAGCGGCGACCAGCACTCGCCGCGACGAGCGGCGCCATGACGCGAGTGTTCACGAACGCTTCCCCGTGACCGGTCGCTAACGCAGCGAGGGCTCGCGCAAGAGACCCAGCAGGTAACGACCGTAGCCGTTGTTCGCGAGCGGCCTGCCGAGCGCCTCGAGCGCCGCGTCGTCGATCCACTGGAGGCGCCAGGCGATCTCCTCGGGGCAGGCGATCTTGAGCCCCTGCCGGCGCTCGATCGTCTCGATGTACTGCGAGGCTTCCAGCAGCGACTCGTGCGTGCCGGTGTCGAGCCATGCCATGCCGCGGCCCATCACCTCGCACGCGAGTTCGTTCCATTCGAGGTAGCGGCGATTGACGTCGGTGATCTCGAGCTCGCCGCGCGGCGAGGGCTCGAGGTCGCGCGCGACGTCGAGCACGCGGTTGTCGTAGAAATAAAGGCCGGTCACCGCGTAGCGCGACTTCGGCACCTTCGGCTTCTCCTCGAGGCTCACGACGCGCCCGCCCGCGTCGAGCTCGGCGACGCCGTAGCGCTCGGGATCGGCGACCGGGTACGCGAACACCGTCGCGCCGCGCTCCTGCGCGACCGCGCGGCCGAGCTGTACGTTGAGGTCGTGGCCGTAGAAGATGTTGTCGCCGAGCACGAGCGCCGACGCGTCGCGCCCGACGAAGTCGCGGCCGATGATGAACGCCTGCGCGAGGCCGTCCGGCGACGGCTGCACCGCGTACCTCAGCGACAGGCCCCAGCGCGAGCCGTCGCCGAGGAGCTGCGCGAAGCGCGGCGTGTCGTCGGGCGTCGAGATCAGCAGGATGTCGCGGATGCCCGCGAGCATCAGCGTCGACAGCGGGTAGTAGATCATCGGCTTGTCGTAGACCGGCAGCAGTTGCTTGCTGACGACCTGCGTCACCGGGTAGAGCCGCGTACCCGAGCCGCCGGCGAGGATGATGCCCTTGCGCGCCATCGGTTTCCGCTCAGGCCGGCGCGTACTGGAGCGAGATCCAGTTCTGGTACTCGCGCGATTGCACGGCCGAAAGCCATGGCGCGTTGTCGAGGTACCAATGCACGGTCTTCGCGATGCCGCTTTCGAACGTCTCGGACGGCTCCCAGCCGATCTCGCCGCGGATCTTCGTCGCGTCGATCGCGTAGCGGCGGTCGTGGCCGGGCCGGTCCTTCACGTGCGTGACCTGCGCCGCGTAGTCGCGTCCGGGCCGCGCGCGCGCGAGCGTCGCGCAGATCGCGTGCACGACGTCGAGGTTCGCCCTCTCGGCGTTGCCGCCGACGTTGTAGACCTCGCCCGGCCGCCCGCGCGCGAGCACCGCGCGGATCGCCGCGCAATGATCGGACACGAAGAGCCAGTCGCGCACCTGGCGGCCGTCGCCGTAGACGGGCAGCGGCTTGCCGGCGAGCGCGTTGGCGACCATCAGCGGGATCAGCTTCTCGGGAAACTGCCGCGGCCCGTAGTTGTTCGAGCAGTTGGTGGTGACCGTCGGCACGCCGTAGGTGTGGAACGCCACGCGCACCAGGTGGTCGGAGGCCGCCTTCGACGCCGAGTACGGGCTGTTCGGCGCGTAGGGCGTCGACTCGTTGAATCCGGGCGCGTCGGGCGCGAGCGATCCGTAAACCTCGTCGGTCGACACGTGCAGGAACCGGAACGCCTCGCGCTCGCCCGCGGGCAGCGCCGCGACGTGCGTGCGCACCGCCTCCAGGAGCTCGAACGTGCCGACGATGTTGGTCTGCACGAACGCGTCGGGGCCGTGGATCGAGCGGTCGACGTGCGTCTCGGCCGCGAAGTTGACGATCGCGCGCGGCCGGTGCTCGGCCAGGAGGCGCACGACCACCGGGCGGTCGGCGATGTCGCCGCGCACGAACACGTGGCGCGCGTCGTCGCGGATCGACGCGAGGTTGCCGAGGTTCCCCGAATAGGTGAGCTTGTCGAGGTTCACCACCGCCTCGCCGGTCGCGGCGAGCCAGTCGATGATGAAGTTGGCGCCGATGAACCCGGCGCCGCCGGTGACGAGGATCATGGAGTCGGACCGCGCGCCCGCGCTGGCGCGGGTGGTGCGTGAAAGGGCGGCAATTCTACCATCGCGGCCGCGCCCGAAACCGGTCGCCGCATGGCGACGCCGCGTCAGGTGCCCGTGTAGTCGCGATACCAGCGGACGAACCGCGCGAGGCCCTCGGCGAGCGGCGTCGTCGGCGCGAAGCCGGTGAGCGCGTGCAGGCGCTCGATCGAGGCGTAGGTCGCGGGCACGTCGCCCGGCTGCATCGGCTGCGGATCGCGGATCGCCTTGCGATCCAGCAGGCGCTCGAGCGTCGCGACGAACGCGTCGAGCTCGACCGCCTCGTGGTTGCCGATGTTGTAGATCGCGTGGGGCGCCGCGGTCGCGGTCGCGCGCGGCGGCCGGTCGAGCACGCGCACCACTCCCTCGACGATGTCGTCGACGTAGGTGAAGTCGCGGCGCATGCGTCCGTGGTTGAAGAGACGGATCGGCTCGCCGGCGAGGATCGCGCGCGTGAACAGCCACGGCGCCATGTCGGGTCGTCCCCACGGGCCGTACACGGTGAAGAAGCGCAAGCCCGTCGCCGGTAGCCCGTACAGGTGCGCGTAGCTGTGCGCCATCAGCTCGTCCGACTTCTTGGTCGCCGCGTAGAGGCTCACCGGATGGTCGGTCGGCTGGTCCTCGCTGTAGGGCAGCGCGTGGTTCGCGCCGTACACCGACGAGCTCGACGCGTAGACGAGGTGCGGAATGCTCGCGTGGCGGCAGCCCTCGAGCACGTTGCCGAACGCGACGACGTTCGCGCGCAAGTACGCGGCGGGATTCACGAGCGAGTAACGCACGCCCGGCTGGGCGGCCAGGTGGACGACGCCGTCGAAGCCGCCGTCGCGAAAGAGCCGCGCGGCGGCCTGCTCGTCCGCGAGGTCGCAGCGCTCGAACGCGAAGCCTTCGCGATCCGCAAGTTTCGCGAGCCGCGCCTCCTTGAGCACCACGTCGTAGTACGGATCGAGGTTGTCGGCACCGACGACCGTGTCGCCGCGGTCCAGCAGCGCCGCGACGGCGTGCATCCCGATGAAGCCGGCCGCGCCGGTGACGAGGACGCGGCGCGGGCTCGCCATCACGGTCCGCCGCGCGCGTTGAGCGCGCGGAGCTTCGCGTACTTGAGGAAGCTCGCGAACGCGCCGATCGCGATGTGCGCGAAGCCGGCGGCGCCGTCGAGGAAGCCGAGCCTCACGATGTAGAAACGCAGGAAGCGCGCGAGCGGCGACAGCGCGAGTCGCGCGAAGCCCGCCCGCTCGCCGCGCGCGTGCATCGCCTCCGCCTGGAGCGACGTGTAGCGGTTCTGCTTTTGCACGTAGTCGTCGATCGACTCGGCCGAGGCGTGCAGGAGGTCGCCGCGCAGCCGGACGACCGCGCCTTCGGCGACGACGTGCTCGTGAACGGCGTCATCGGTCCAGCGCGCGCGTCGCCGGTCGAAGAGACGCAGGTTCCAGTCGGGATAGCCTTCGCCGTGCGCGAGCCAGCGACCGAGGAACCGGTTGCGACGCGCGATCGCGAACGCGGGCGCCGCGGGCTCGCCCGCGTCGAACTCCGCGCGAATCGAAGCCTCGAGCTCGGGCGTCGCGCGCTCGTCGGCGTCGATGCACAGCACCCAGTCGTGCGCGGCCGCCGCGACCGCGAAGTTCTTCTGCGGGCCGAAGCCGCGCCATGGCTCGGCGATCACCCTGGCCCCCGATCGGCGCGCGATTTCCACGGTATCATCGCCGCTGCCCGCGTCGACCACGACCACCTCGGAGACGAACGGAGCGGACGCGAGGCACGCCGCGAGATCCTTCGCGGCATCGCGCGTGATCACCACCAGCGAGAGGGGGAGCGTGCCGGCCATGCGGAGGTCGTTTCGGTCGCGTGGGCGTCCCGCCCGTATGGCGACGACCGCGCGATTCTACGACGAACGCCGCAACGTCGACCGGAGACATGCGCGATGACCGGCGTCCTGGCCGTCCGGCCATCGTCGCTCGGCGACGTCGTCTGGGCGCTCGCGATCGCGCGCGACGTGGCCGAAGCCCGTCCCGCCACGCCGATCGACTGGGTCGTCGAGGAAGCGTTCGCCGCGTTGCCCGCGATGTGCGCGGACGTCCGTCGCGCGGTGCCGGTCGCGCTGCGCCGCTGGCGCCATGCACCGCTCGCGCGCGCGACCTGGCGCGAGATGGCGCGGTTCCGCGCGAGTTTGCGGAGCGAATCGTACGACGCGATCCTCGACCTTCAGGAACAGCTGAAGGGCGCGTTGATCGCGCGGCTCGCGCGCGGCACGCGCCACGGATTCGACCGCGCCAGCGTCCGCGAGCCGGTCGCGGCCTGGCTCGACGACGTCCACCACGCGGTGCCGCGGGATCTCCATTTCGCGCGGCGCTGCCGCTCGCTCGCGGCCGAGGCGCTCGGCTACGCGTTCCACGGGCCGCCGCGCTGGCGCTGGAATGTGCCGCCGCCGCCCGCCTGCACGCCCGCGCGTCCGTACCTCGTCGCCGTGCACGCGACGTCGCGCGACGACAAGCGCTGGCCCGCCGAGCGCTGGCGTGCGCTCCTCGCCGACGTGGACGCGAGCGGCTTCGACCTCGTGCTGCCGCACGGCTCCGACGCTGAGGAACGCGAGAGCCGGGCGCTAGCCGCGGGCCTCGAGCGCGCCATCGTGCCTCCGCGCCTTCCGCTCGACGGGATGGCGGCGCTGCTCGCGCGCGCGCACGCGGTCGTTGGCGTCGACACGGGCCTCACGCACCTCGCCGCCGCGCTCGGCGCCGAGACGATCGCGCTGTTCACGACGACCGATGCGGCGCTCGCCGGCGTCGCGATCGCCGGGCCGCACGCGCGCGACCTCGGCGGTCGCGGCACGATCCCCTCGGTGGACGAGGCGCGCGTCGCGCTCGGCGAGCGCCTGAAGAGGGCGCCGCGTTGTTGACGCGCGCGCTCTACACGCTCGCATGGCGCGTCGTCGCGCCGCTGGCGCCGCTGCGTCTTTGGTGGCGCGGGCGGCGCGAGCCAGGCTATCGCGCATTCATCGGCGAGCGCTACGGCCGCTACGCGCACGCGCCGTTCCGCGGCGACGTCGTGTGGATCCACGCGGTGTCGGTCGGCGAGACGCGCGCGGCGGCGCCGCTGGTCGAGCGCGTCATCGCCGCGCGGCCCGGGACGACGATCGTCCTCACGTCGATGACCGCCACCGGGCGCGAGGCCGCGCGCACGCTGTTCGGCCCGCGCGTCGTGCAGGCGTGGCTCCCGTACGACCTTCCCGGCGCGATGCGGCGGTTCCTCCTCCATTTCCAGCCCTCGCTCGGCATGCTGATGGAGACCGAGCTGTGGCCGAACCTCGCCGCCGAGGCCGCGCTCGCGCACGTGCCGCTGTTCCTCGTCAACGCACGGCTGTCCGAACGCTCGGCGCGCGGCTACGAGCGCGTCGGCTCGCTGGTGCGGCCGCTTCTGGGCTCGCTCACCGGCGTCGCCGCGCAGTCGCGCGCGGATGCCGACCGCCTCGAAGCGCTCGGCGCGCGCGACGTCGCGGTGACGGGAAACCTCAAGTTCGACATCGCGGTGCCGTGCGATGCGGCGGCGACCGCCGCGACGCTTCGCGCGCTCGCGGGCGCGCGGCCGGTACTCGTCGCCGCGTCGACGCGCGAAGGCGAGGAAGCGATGATCCTCGACGCGCTCGCCCGGCATCCGTTGCCGGATTCGACGCTGCTGGTCGTGGTCCCGCGCCATCCGCAACGCTTCGATGAGGTCGCGACGCTGCTGCGCTCCCGCGGCATCGCGCACGAACGGCGCAGCGCGGCCAGGCCGGCGCCGGCCGATGCCGCCGTGCTGCTCGGCGATTCGATGGGCGAAATGGCGGGCTACTACGGCGCCGCGGAAGTCGCGTTCGTCGGCGGAAGCCTGGTGCCGGTGGGCGGGCAGAACCTGATCGAGGCGATCGCGATGGGCGTCCCCGTGCTCGTCGGGCCCCACACGTTCAATTTCGCCGATGCGGCGGATCGCGCGGTCGAGGCGGGCGCCGCGGTGCGCGTGCCCGATGCGGATGCGATGCTCGCGGAAGCGTCGGCGCTGCTCGGCGACCCCGCACGGCGCGCGGCGATGCGCGTGCATGCGTCGTCGTTCCTCGCCGCGCATCGCGGCGCGACCGAGCGCACCTGGCGTTTCGTGGCCGACCGGCTCGCCGCGTCCACTCCGGGTCCGCCGCCGTCCGCGGCGCCGGAAGAGGCTAGCCGGCCAGCCGGCGATTCAGCGTCTCGAGGTCCTGCTCGTTGAGCGTGCCCACGGCGGACTTGAGGCGCAGCGTGTTGATCAGGTAGTTGAAGTAGGCCTGCGCGAGGTTGCGCCGCTGGGTGAACACCGTCTGCTGGACGTTCAGCACGTCGAGGTTCGTGCGCACGCCGACCTCCTGGCCGAGGCGGTTCGACTGCAACGCGACCTCCGCCGACTGCACGGCCGCCGTGAACGCACGCACCGAGGCGACCGAGCTGTTGACCCCCGTGTATCCGACCTGCGCGTTGAACAACGCGCCGCGCCGCGCGATCTCGAGGGTCTCGCGCGATGCGTCCAGCAGCGCCACCGCCTCGCGGATGCGCGAGTCGATGAAACCGCCCTGGTAGATCGGCATCGCCAGGGCGAGGCCGATCCCGAGCGAGCGCGAATGGCCGTCGAAATCCCCGGACGAGCCGCCGGTCTGGCCGCCCGCGCGCAGCGTGCCGACGAGGTCGAGCGTCGGCAGGTGGCCGGCGCGCTGCTTGTCGACCTCGAGCGCCGCGATATCGTAGTTGTACTGCGAGACCCGGACCACCAGGTTCTCCTTGAGCGCGCGATCGAGCCACGCGTCGAGCGAGTCCGGCTCGGGCGGCGTCGGCTCGAAGTTCGCGCCGAGCGGCTTCAGCTCGCGCGGCATGCGCCCGATGATCGCGCGGAGGGCCGCGAGCCGGTTGTCGAGCTCGTTGCGCGACGTGATCTCCTGCGCGACGATCTGGTCGTAGTTGGCCTGCGCCTCGTTCGTGTCGGTGATCGTCGCGACGCCGACCTCGAAGTTGCGCTTCGCCGTCGCGAGCTGCTCGGACACCGCCGCCTTCTGCGACACCGCGAGCTCGACGTTGAACCGCGCGAGCAGCACGTCGAAATAGGTGACCGCGACGCGGATGATCATGTCCTGCTGCGCGGCGGCCAGGTTGTAGTCGGCCTGCTCGACCTGCCGGCGGGCCTGGTCGAGCGCCACGACGTTCTGGACGCGAAAGATCGGCTGCGAAGCGCTGATCGCGATGCCGAAGTCCTGGAAGTTTCCGGTGGAGATCACCGGCGGCTGCGAGCGCGTGTTGCTGTAGGTGTCGTTGGCGTTGACCGATCCGGTAAGCCCGACGTTGGGCAGGAGCCCCGCGCGCGCCTGCGGCGCGCGCTCCTGCGTCGCGAGCCATAGCGCGCGCGCCTGGGCGAGCGCGGGGTCGCTGCGCTGCGCCTCGCGGTAGATGTCCATCAGGTCCTCGCCCGCGGCGGGAAACGCGGCGAACAGGAGCGGGACGGCGAGGGCCAGCAATCGACGTTTCATCATGGCGCCTTCGGGTCTTCGTTCAGTAGCGCGGCAGCGTCGGGTCGACGTCGGACGCCCAGGCCTCGACGCCGCCCGCGAGGTTCCACACCGGCGCGAACCCGGCGCCGGCCAGGAAGCGGGCGGCGAGACGGCTCCGTACGCCGTGGTGGCAGACGACGACGACCTCGCGGCCGCGCGGCAGCTCGGCCAACCGCGCCGGCAGTTCGTGCATCGGGACGTGCACGCTGTCGGACAACGCGCAGCGCGCGAGTTCCCAGGGCTCGCGAACGTCGACGACGAGCGGCGCTGGGCGGCCCGGGTCCGCGCGCCATCGCGCGAGGTCGGCGGGCGCGAGCTCGCGGATCAAAACGCGAACCGCGCCGGCTCGGGCGCGTTCACGAGCGGCTTCACGACCGTCTCGAAGAGCGGCGTGACGACGCAGGCGCCCGGCGCGGTCCAGCGGTAGAGCCTCGCGGTCATCGCCGGCGCATCGCCGACGATCGCGAACACGCGGCCGCCCGGCTTCAGTTGCCGGCAGAACGCCTCGTCGAGTACCGGGGTCGAGCCGGTCAGCACGATCGCATCGAAGGTCTCGCTGCCGAAGCCGCGTGCGCCGTCGCCGACGACGAGATCGACGTTGTCGATCGCGGCCGCCGCGAGCTTCGGGCGCGCGTCGCGCGAGAACGACGGGTCGATCTCGACGCTCGTCACGTGTCCCGAGAGGCTCGCGAGGAGCGCGGTCAGATAGCCGCTGCCCGTGCCGATCTCGAGGACCGATTCGCCGGCCGCGAGCCTCAGCTCCTGGAGGACGCGCGCCTCGAGCTTCGGCGCCCACATCGCCACGCCGCCGCCGAGCGGGATCTCGAGGTCGGCGAACGCAAGCGCGCGGTGCGCCTGCGGCACGAACTCCTCGCGGCGCAGCGTGAACAGGAGGTCCAGCACGACGGGGTCGAGGACCTCCCACGGGCGGATCTGCTGCTCGATCATGTTGAAACGCGCGTGCTCGAAGTCCATGGAATCGGCGGAAGTGGGTCGGCGGTCGGCGGTCGGCGGTCGGCGGTCGGCGGTCGGCGGTCGGCGGT
>JBDTNO010000053.1:0-17012 GCA_039933715.1 Betaproteobacteria bacterium | reverse complement strand
GCATCCTCGGGCCCTCGGGAAGCGGCAAGACGACGGTGCTGCGTTGCCTCGCCGGTTTCGAGCCGGTCCGCGCGGGGACGATCGCTCTCTCCGGTCGCGTCGTGTCGTCACCGGGACGCGTCGTGCCACCCGAGGCGCGCGGCATCGGCATGGTGTTCCAGGATTACGCGCTGTTTCCGCATCTCGACGTCGCGCGCAACGTCGCGTTCGGGCTCGGCCGGCGCAGCGCCGCCGAGCGAGAGTCGCGCATGCGGCGCATGCTCGAGCTCGTCGGTCTCGCCGACGCCGGGCACGCGTACCCGCACGAGCTCTCGGGTGGCCAGCAGCAGCGCGTGGCGCTCGCCCGGGCGCTCGCGCCGGAGCCCGAGCTCCTGCTGCTCGACGAGCCTTTCTCCAACCTCGACGTCGACCTGCGCGAGCGGCTCTCGGTCGAGGTCCGCGCGATTCTCAAGGAGGCCGGCATCACGGCGGTGCTCGTCACGCACGACCAGCACGAGGCGTTCGCGATCGCCGACGAGGTCGGCGTGATGAAGGACGGGGCGCTCGAGCAATGGGACAGCGCGTACAACCTCTACCACCAGCCGCGCACGCGCTTCGTCGCCGACTTCATCGGGCAGGGCGTCTTCGTGCGCGGCGTCGTCGAGCGGGATGGCCGCCTCGTCACCGAGCTTGGCGAGCTCTCGGGCGCGCTGCCGGATGGCGCGCGCGCGGGCGATGCGGTCGACGTGCTGCTCCGCCCCGACGACATCGTGCACGACGACGCGAGCCCGTGGCGTGCCGCCGTGCAGTCGAAGACGTTCCGCGGTGCCGAGTTCCTCTACACGCTCGCGCTCGCCTCGGGAACGCGCGTCCTCGCCGTTGTCCCCTCGCACCACGACCACGCGATCGGCGAGGGCATCGGCATCCGGCTCGAGATCGACCACGTCGTCGCGTTCCACGCCGCGCGCGAGCGCAGCGCATGATGGACGCGACCTGGGCGGCGGGTCGTCGGTCCTGAATCGGGCATCCCGGGCGCGCGCCGCCGCTGCGCTCCCCGCAGGGCTCCCGACGCGCCCGCGCGTTGACCGGAAACCGCGCATTTGCTACACTTGAAGTCTGCGCGGGGTGGAGCAGTCTGGCAGCTCGTCGGGCTCATAACCCGAAGGTCGAAGGTTCAAATCCTTCCCCCGCAACCCACAAAACAAGGGCTTGCCGACGGCAGGCCCTTTGTCTTTGCAGCCCGGTGCCGCAAGCGTGCCGTCGCCGTCAGGCGTGATGGCACGGAGGGCGCCCACAAGCTCCGCACAGGGCGTCAGGCGATCTGCGAGCCCGGTTCGAGAACCGCCGCACCATCCGCGCGTCACTCCACGCCGCATTCGCGCGGAGCGAACGCAAGCGTGCCGTTCTGCACGTGGCCGCGCGCCCAGGGAGGTCGCGGGTCGCGCCCGCGGGAATCCGCGATCCCCACCCGATTGAGCGCGCGTCAGGTTCCTCTCGGGAGCGCGGTGTAGACGCGGGCGATGAACGTGTGGAACTCCGCCATGTAGTTGCGGAGGAACGCCTCGGTGGAGGGGTTAGCGACCTTCCCGCCCGGTGCGATGAGGTCGGGCGTGTACTGGATGTACGCCTCGACGGAGTTCATCTGCGGAGAATTGCGGAACCCGAGGATGCTGCGGAGATGCAGCTGGGCGATCGCGGTCCCTATCGCACCCGGCGAGGTTCCAATCGTCGCCGACGGCTTCCGCGTGAAGGAATTCTGCCCATAGGGACGGCTCGCCCAGTCGATCGCGTTCTTGAGCGCGCCGGGAATCGACCGGTTGTACTCGGGGGTGACGAAGAGGACAGCGTCCACATCGGCGATGGCCTTCTTGAACGTCACCGCGACGTCCGGAAAGTTGGCGTCGTAGTCGTAGCTGTCCATCGGAAGGTCGCCGAAGCGGATCTCGGTCGGCACGATTCCCGGAGGAGCGACGGCGATCAACGCCTTGGAGAGCAGCCGATTGATGGAGGCCTTGGCAAGCCTTCCGACGAAGGACCCGACCTTGAATGTCGTCATGTCGTTGCGCCCGCCTTCACAGGATCGTTGCGCCGTGGAGATTTGGCTTGCGGTACGCGCGAACCACGACGGAGGCATGAGCGGTTTGGCGTACTCGGTCCGTCGGTCACGGCGCTGCCGAGCCTGCGCGAATGAAACCCACGGTACTCCGCCGAGGGTTGCGCACGTCGAGGAGACGCGGCGCGATGTGCCGCTAGCCCGGCTTTCCGTCAGCCCGGGCACGCAACAGCCAGAGCCCGTACGCGGCGCAGTACAGAAGGAACGCGGCCGCCCACGCGAGACTCGCCACGACCACGGTGGTCACGTAGCCTGCGGGCCAGAGCATCGCGCCCGCCACGCGTGCGATCGCCGCGGCCATCACGAGCGCGTAGCACGCGACGTCACGACGATCCGCCTGCAGGGGGCGCCCTGTATGACCTTTCGCGGTGCGCGTCATCATGCCGATGGTGAGGCCGCCGATGCCGCCGATCGTGAGCGCGTGCACGGCGATCGGATCGGGCACCCAGCCGGCGGCGCTGGCGGCGCGCAACGCAAGGTGAAGGACGATCCATCCGTAGGATGCGTGCAGGATCCACACGAGCGGCGAGCGCAGCGTGCGCCAGGGCTGCCACAACCACAGCCTCACCGCGTGCACGACGGCCAGTGCGCCGGCCAGCACGGCGAGCACGGCGGATGGCGCCTGCGCGAAATCCGCCGCGGCGAGCAGCAGCACGCCACCGAGCGCGGCCTGCTCGACGCGCGCGTGGCGACGCGCCTGCGCGCCCGGCACGCCATGGTTGGTGAACATGGGAATGACGCGACCGCCCATGACCGCCATGATGAACAGCACGATGTCGAGCCCGACGCGCAAGCTTGCCCGCTCCGGCCACGCGATCACGCCGAAATACGACAGGTGCAACGCGAGGGCGGTCGCGCCGAGCAACACGAGCAGCGCAACGAAGAAATAATTGCGACGGTTGCGCGAGCGGACGAGCGGCACCGCGAGACCGGCCGCCACCGCCACCGGAAACGCCGCGTTGACCCACGTGGCGGCGGTGTCGAACGGCGTGACGACGAGGATGCGCCCGGCCACCCAGAGGGCCGCATACCCGGCCAGCACCGCGCCGGTCGGCGTCGGCTGTCCTGTCCAGTTGCGTCCCGCGGTGAAGAGGAACCCCGTGATGACGGCGAGCGTGTAGCCGAACAGCATTTCGCTCCCATGCCAGGCGGGACTGCGCAGGTAGGCGAAAGGCAGCCAGCCGGCGTATTGCGCCGCCCAGAGCAGGATCGACAGCGCCGCGAACGCGCTGGCGAGCAGGTAGAACGGACGGAACCCGAGATCCCAGAGCGCGAATCGCGCGGCGCGCGGCGCCCGCGCTGCCGTCTCGGCGATTGGCTGCAATGCCATCTCAGCGCTCCACGCCGCGCGCGCGCGTCGCGCGGAGCGCCTCATCCTGGAACGTGCGGAAGGCGCGCTCGAACTGACCGTGCCGCGGCGTCGTGGACGCCAGCCGGCGCAGCAGCGCACGGTACGCATTCCGCTCGGCAGCGACTTCCGCAAGGTTCGCCTGCACGGCGGCGACCTCCGACGCGTAGACCAGCTCGACCTTGCGATCCTGGCAGATGCCAATGCATTGGGCCGGGCCGTCGAGCTTGCCGCAGCCGATGCATTGCCAGGCCTTCATCGATTCCAAAGTGGTTCTCCCGTTCGGGCAGGCCTATGCGGTGCGGGCCGGGGCCGGCCGACCAGCCTACCCGGTGGCGCGTTGGAGCTCGGCTTCCCCACGGTCGGCGACTTCGTCGCCCCCGTCCTGTTCTGGAGCGGCTTCCACACGCCGCTGGTCATTGTCATCGAGCGTTCCTGTCGCGTCCGCCATCGGATGCAGGACGAATGGTCCATCTCTTTGGCCCCCGCCGCGAGCGCGCTATCGAGGCCGGGACGGGGGTCCCACGCCAATGGGCGCCGGTGCGATCGTCGCGATGCGCCGGAACAGCCGCTCCCAGTGCTCGCCGGGCGCGACGCCCAGCAGCGGATCGGTGGTCCCGGAGAACGCGCTGTCGACGCGGCTCCAGTCGTCCGCGGTAAGGTGCTCGCGGGCGAGCGGCAGCAATTCGCGCTCCTCGCGACGAATGTGCTCGAGCTCGAACCCGACGTACCCGTCGAGCGCCGCGGCGAACGCCGGAAACTCCGTCGCCCCCCCTTCACGATAGCGCGTCAGCCATTGCTCGAGCGCGCGGATCTTCTGCGCGCCCTCGACGTGGTCGGCCTGGAGGTGGTCGATGAGCCCGCCGGCCGCGGGGCAGCGGGAGCGGAGCAGCGCGAAGAGGTAGCGGTCTTCCTTCGGATGATGGAATCGCTCGGGGAAGGCGTCGATGTAGTAGATCATCGCCGAGAGCACGGCGAAGTCGGGCGCGGCGCCGCGCTCGCGGATCTGCTCGACGAGATAGCCGAGCCCCTGCAGCACGGCCGCGAGCGCGCGATGCTCGTCGCGGATGATCGAAAGCGACTTCATTCCTGTCTCCTTGCACGCTCGAGGGTCGGCTCGCTCGGGAGCCTGTCCCGTCGGCGGACGAAGGTCATGGGGTGGCCTCGAGGCTTGCCGTAGGTGGCGATCGACGACCGCGGACCACGGTGTCGTCCAGCCGACACGACGATGCTACGAGCGGCGGCTCGCCGACGCCTTGACCGAGGTCAAGCGGTCGCACGACATCGTCGAGACGCGGGTGTCGTCGGCCTTCGCGGAGCGCGCCCCTCGGAGCGTCGGCAGACTTCCATGCGCGAGCGTTTCTACGGGCGTGTCTTGCGCCATTCCCGCGAGCGCACCGCATATTTCGACCACTGGCTGCATCGATACAACTGGCGTCGGCCGCGCACCCGGATCGGCGGCCGCCTGCCCATCAGCAGGCTCCCGATCGCCGGGGACAACCTTTTGAGACTCCAGAGCTAGCCGGCGTTCAGGAGAAATTCGCTTTCCCCGGCACCATCGCCATTGCGTGACGCCGACGCGAACGCGTTCGTGCGCGCGGATTCGGAGAAGTGGGCGCGCGTCATCGCTGCGGGCAACATGCGCGCGGAGTGAGCGCGACGCTTCCACCAGTCCCGCCGCCGCCGTGAGGCGGAGTGAGGCGGCGCGGAATCTATCCGCGATCGCTTAGGTACATCGCCGGAAACTGCTTCTTCAGCGCTTCGAGCTTCGGCAGGTCGTTGTAGACGATGTACGGCTGCGTCAGATGCGACGCCAGGTAGTCCTGGTGGTACGCCTCCGCGGCATGGAACGCCGTCAGCGGGGCGACTTGCGTAGCGATCGGGCGCGGGAATGCCTTCGCGGCATCGAGCTGCGCGATGTAGGCGCGCGCGACCTTCTGCTGCTCGTCGTTGGCGTAGAAGATCGCCGAGCGGTATTGGGTGCCGACGTCCGGGCCTTGCCGATTGAGCTCGGTCGGATCGTGCGCGACCTGCATGAATACGCGCAGCAGCTGCCCGTAGCTGACCTGTTTCGGGTCGTAGGTGACCTGCACGGATTCCGCATGGCCGGTCGTGCCGGACGACACCATTTCATAGGTCGGATTCCTGCCGGGCCCGCCCGCGTAGCCGGAGACCGCCCTGGTCACGCCCTTGACGTGGCGAAAGACGGCTTCCACGCCCCAGAAGCACCCGCCGGCGAATACGGCGGTCTGGGACCCGACGGCGGGCGCAACGTCGACTGCGGGTGCCGGAACCGGGGCCGCGAGCGAGGCGGTCGACACGAGTCCGAAAAGGAAGGCGACGAGACGGGCGCGGGGCATGGGAACTCCTGGAGCGAGGTTTTGGTGGATGTCCTCTGCCTTTGGTCGCCCCAGCGGCGATTTCCTTTCGTCGAGAGCGACACGAGCGAGGCCAACCGCCGCGATCATCCCACGACCGAACCGGCGTGTAGGACGACACCGGACTGGTACCGGACCAAAACCCGCGTTCGGGATGCCGCGCGATTCCAGAAAGAGTATCGTGTGGGAGTGCTGTACGACTTCCTCACGTCGAACCGGCAGGCATTGATCGGGCGATGCCGGGACAAGGTCGCGCTACGCTATTCGCCCAAGCAGATTGCGGAGCGGTTCGATCACGGGATACCGCGGTTCATCGACCAGCTCATCCGGACGCTGCGGGTGGAGCAAACGGACGACGAATCGCTGAGCCAGCGAATCTCGGGATCGTCCGGGGGCATGCCCGCGATGTCCGAGATCGGCGAAACCGCGGCCCTGCACGGGCGCGAGCTGCTGAATCGGGGCTTCACGGTCGAGCAGGTCGTTCATGACTACGGCGACCTTTGCCAGGCGATCACCGAGCTGGCGGTCGAGGACAACGCGGTCATCAAGGTCGACGAGTTCCGGACGCTGAATCGATGTCTCGACAACGCGATCGCGACGGCCGTCACCGAATTCTCCTATCACCGCGAGCGTACCGAGGCAGGAAAGCAGGTGCTGGCGTTCAACGAGCGGCTGGGTTTCTTCGCCCACGAGCTGCGCAACCTGATCCACAGCGCCACGCTCGCGCTCAGCGCGATCAAGGCCGGCGGCGTCGGGCTGGGCGGCGCCACCGGAGCCGTGCTGGATCGCAGCCTGGTGGGGCTCACCAACCTGATCGACCGATCGCTTGCCGAGGTCCGGATGACGGCCGGTCTGCCGATCGAGCATCAGCTGTTTTCCCTTTCCGAGTTCATCTCGGACGTCGAGCTGTCGGCGTCGCTCGAGGCGAAGTTGAAGAACACCGTTCTGGTGGTGGAGGCGGTCGACAAGCAGCTCGCGGTTGCCGCCGATCGCGACCTGCTGCTGTCCGCGGTCGGTAACCTGCTCCAGAACGCGTTCAAATACACGCATCCGCATTCCCAGGTCACGTTGCATGCGTATGCGGGCGCCGACCGGATCCTGATCGAGGTCGCGGACCATTGCGGCGGGCTTCCTGCGGGCGACGCGGAACGGATGTTCCTGCCGTTCACCCAGCCCGGCGATGACAAGAGCGGGCTCGGCCTGGGGCTTTCGATCTCACGGCGCAGCGTCGAGACCAACGACGGCACGCTCAGCGTGCGCGACATTCCCGGGTCCGGTTGCGTATTCACGATCGACCTGCCGCGCCACGCGTGGCCGCAGCCTTCGGGCCCGAGCAACACCCTCCAGTAGCCCGAGGCGGTCAGTTTCGCAGGGTGGTCCGCGATTCGACCGCCAAGGCGGTCTCGGGGGGAAACCGTCCCACGAATCACAGGAGAGTCCGCGTCGCCGCGCAGAGGGGGCGCCGGCGACGTCGGCGCCGATCCATCGCAAGCGCCGGACGCCGACGCGCGTCGGCCGTCAAACCGGCAACACCGTCACGCGACTATGCGGTCGGTGAGTCGCGCTCGCGCGTTCGCTTCAGGAGCAGGAATGCGCCGAAGCCCAGCATGAGCGTGGCGAGCAACGCGACCGCCCACGCGGACAAGGTCGGGACCGGGACGGAAATCGGACCCGCGATGACGAGGCAGGCGGGGACCGTGATCGTCACCGCATCGGTCGTCACCGTTCCGCCGAATGCCAATGCCCGGCCGGCCAGATTGGCGAAGTGGCCGATCGTGATGCCGGACGCATCGATGATGTTGCCCACGAACGTCGGAGTGGTCGTCGTGGCCGCATTCGCGCCAAGTGTCGTCGCCCCGACGGGTGCCCAGTACACATCGCCCGCGCAAGCGCCGTTTGCCAGCGTGACCTGCGAATTGTCGCCCGTGTTGAGCGCGCCGCCCGGCCTGAATACATAGACGCCGTTGCCCCTGAGGGTCACCGTCGTGCTCAGCGTGATATCCATCGCGCCGCCGCTCGAGTAGCACCCCGGTGGAATGACGCCCGGCGGATTGGCGCCGACGACGACGGCATCCAGGGCGACGGCACCCGCCCCGAGCGAGGTGCAGGGCTGACCGAGAAGTAGCGCCAGCGCCGCGCCCTGGTCGACGCCCGCGGCAGGAGCGCAAGGGACGGCTGTGGACCCGGTGATGGTGATCGGGGGCGTCATCGGCCCCGTGGTGTAGCATACATCACCATTGATGTCGGACTGGGTCCCCGTGTTCGAATTGGTGAAGGTATCCGACACGATGCCGTAGGAGCCCGTCGTGCCCAGCGGCGGAGCGGTGGCGCCCAGCGCAGCAAAGGAGACGAGCAGCAACGAGCAGAACACTGCTGCGTAGCGAGTGGGGCGGACGTGGCGTCGACGCATGGGGATTCTCTCCGGTTGACGCAGATGCTCCCCCGAGGTCCGTTCATGGGAAAACACCTGTGTTGCAGCATACAGAACCACGATCTACGCTAACTTCAATCGCTTGCCTGTGCGGTAGCGCACAAAGGGGTCTGCATTCCCCGGTGGTATGCACCGGGACGTGGCGGCGACCGGGTGCCGGTGGCGAAATGCTGGAACGCGCGAGCCCCAGCGCGCGATGACGGACCAGGCGCGCAGGTCCGCACTCCGAACGTCTCGGAGCAGGATGCGGCTGGGTGGCGGCGTGCCGAACCGCGCGCGACGGCGCGGGCCCGCCGAGTTCATGAGCGCGCCGGCCGTGCGCCCTCGAAGCTGCGTGGTGCGCTTGCGCAGATCCGAGCCAGCACGTCGGGTGTGCGGCCCGTCGGCGCGATCAGCCGCCCTGTTCTTCGTCGACCGTCCGCGTCGCTTCCGGCATGGCTTCGAGCCGGGCCCTGGGTATCGCCGTGCCCGACGCGTCCGAAAGTCCGTAGGTCCCCTCGGCGATCTTGTCCAGCGCCCTCGCGATGCTGCTCAAGCGTCTCCGGTCCACGTCATGCAACGCCAATTGCACCTCCTGCCGCGCCATGTCCTGCGCGTCGTCCTCGAATTCGCGAGCTTCCTCGCCGTTGTCCTCGCGCAGCTGACGCTCGGCGGCGAGCGCTGACCGATCGGATTGCAGCAACTCGTCGCGCAGCGTCTCGAGCCTTGCCTTCTGCCGCGAGACGAATGCTGCGTCCAAGGAGCCCGTGTGACCGGGCGACTTTTCAGCCATCGTGATTCCTTTCGTGCGTGCCGCCGCGACGACCGCGACGATGTTCGAGAGACCGGCGATCGCAATCCATGATCCTACTCGCACTCCGATCGGGCCCGTGCCAGCGGGCCTCGTCGGCGCGTCGGCCGCGCCGCCCCCTTGCGACGAACTGGCGAGGCTGTTAAATGCAACTGGCAGGTCCGTCAATCCCGGGACGCCGATGGCATTGCAGGTCTCCGCCCGCAGCACCGCGATGCGCAAGCCCAAGGCGCCGGAAGCCAACCGCGCCAGCATCGTGCAGGCGGCGATCGACGAGTTCGCCTCGCGCGGCTACAAGGGCGCGAGCATGGACGCGATCGCGGCCCGCACATGCTCATCGCCGGCGCGATGGTCTTCAACTACGTCATCACCGTCGAGAACATCCCGAAGACGCTCAGCGCCATGCTCAAGGCGTACGAGCTCTCTCCGCTCGTCTTCCTGCTGTTCGTCAACGTCGTCCTGCTGATCCTCGGCTGCTTCCTCGAGGGAACCACGATCCTGCTGGTCATCGTCCCGGTCATGCTCCCCACCGCCAACGCGCTGGGGATCGATCCGGTGCACTTCGGGATCGTCGCCATCGTCAACATCATGATCGGGCTGATCACCCCGCCCTACGGCCTGCTGCTGTTCCTCATGATGAAGATCGCCAACGTGTCGCTCAAGGAACTGGTGCGCGAGATCATGCCGTTCCTCGCCGTGATGATGGGCTCGCTGGCGCTCATCACGCTCATGCCCGACCTCGTGCTGTTCCTGCCGCGCCTGATGGGCTACAAGGGCTGATATCCTCGGGCGCGGATGCCGCGATGACCAAGCCGATCTACATCCTCAACGGGCCGAACCTCAACCGGCTCGGCAAACGCGAGCCGGAGATCTACGGCACGACGACGCTCGTCGAAGTCGAGACGATGTGTCGCGCCGCCGCGTCCGGGCATCCGATCGAATTCCGGCAGTCGAACGCCGAGCACCAGATCGTCGACTGGATCCACGAGGCGATCGACGAGGGCGCGGGCATCATCATCAATCCGGCTGGGCTGACGTTCACGTCGATCCCGATTCTCGATGCGCTCAAGATGTTTTCCGGTCCGATCTTCGAGCTCCACATCAGCAACGTGCACCGGCGCGAGGCGATCTACCACGACTCGCTGGTCTCGAAGGCGGCGACTGCGGTGATCGCAGGGCTTGGGCCCGACGGTTACCGCGCGGCGGTCGAGGCGATGGTCCGGCGTCTCGCTACGACGCGCACGTAGCGCGTCCGAGGGTCCACGCTGCGCGCGGGTTGGTTCCGGCGTCCTGCCGGACGCTCTTCGCGCCCCACGCACCCAGCGTGAGCCGTCCGCCGGGATCGCATCCCTTCGCGCGCGGCCGACAGCCGTCGCCGACACGCGCATCCGATAACCGCCGACCGACAGCTATGGCGCGGCTAACTACCCTCGTCGCAGCGCCGGATGCGAGGCGCGGGTACGGGAGGCTCGCCATGACGAACGGAAACCGCAATCAGGGGACTCGCGACGCCGCCCGGCGTCCGAATGCTTCGCCTTCTCCGAAGGGCGGCCGCGACAGGAAGGCGACCGAGGCGCCGGCAACCGAGGAGCGCACCTACGAGGATCGTCAGGACGCGGCGTTCGATCCCGGCGGCGATAAGGCGCCACCGGAGAAAGCGTCGCCGGACGCCGCGGTGCGCGACTCGCGCTCGGGCGCGCCGGACGAGCAGCGAAACCAGGGTGTCGCCGTCAAGGCGTCGCAACGACGAGGGCGTTCGTGACCCGCGCGCGCGGGTCCGTGATGGCGCTCACGCTGGCCGCGAGCCTCGTTCCGGGGTTGGCCATCGCGCAGGCAGACAATACGAACGCGCTGCTGGCGTCCGATCGCGTTTCCTCGTCGACGCAGGCGTGGACGTCGCACGCCTCCACCCCTTCGGGCGTCGACGAAAACGCGACAGCGTCGCGATCGCGTGGTTGGCTGGTGCGGTCGTTCGTCGAGGATGAGAAGCGGCGCGGCGTCGTTACGCGCCCGCCCGATCGCCACGCCGAGGGCCTGACCGCGAACGAACTCGCGATCCTCTACGACGCCGGCGGAGACTGACGCGCGGGTTTCGCGCGTCTGCATCGCACCCGCCTTGCGGGTCCGCGGGTCGAAAAAGGCGGGTGGCGAGCCGTGCGTCGCCCGCCGGCCGCGTCAACGTGTCCGCTACAACATCGACGCTGCCCGCCCGCGTCAGGCGCTTCACGCGCACTTGGCACCTGCCCGCCGCGTCAGAGCGCGACGCAGCTGTCGTCCTTCATCCGGCGCTCCTGGATCTTGACCTCGTTCAGCGCGTGCTGCCGCGTCACCTCGTTCGCCGAATCGAACAGCGGCTTCTGGCGCTCGATCGTGTCGCGATAGTTGCGGCAGCGATCCCGGCGCTGCGCGAGGTCGCGATCCAGCACCGCGCGCTGCTCGGTTTCGCGGGGCGAGCGCGCGCTGACCGTGCCGAGGCGCGCGTCGTTCTCGGCGAGCTTGCGGGACGCCGCGTCCAAGGGTACGGCGCTGTCGTTGCTGCCGGCGCTCGCCACGGACGCGTCCTTGTCGCCGTTCGCGCAGGGCCGTGCCTGGTAAAGCACCGTCCCGTCGCGGGTCGTGCACTTGTACATGGTCGCGGTCGCGGGCAGCGACGCGAGGGCCGCGAAGCCAGCGACGAAGACGCCGAAGAGCGTTGGGATGCGCATGGTCGGATCCGTGGACGAGGTGATGGGGGGCGAGCAACCGCCATGCCAAGAGGGTCTTGAACGGGCTCCCCCATCCGCTGGACCGACAGGCGGCGTCGGACGGCCAGCACCGATACGCGGGCATGCGGCCGATGCCCTATCACGGCGGCCGCCGACGGTGATCGCGCGGCAATCCGGATGGAATGGTGGCCGTATCGAACCCGGTGTCTTTCCATGCTGCCCGCCGCGCACCGTCTTGCCCTTTCCGGCGCTCCCGCCGGAGTTCTGCACCGCGCGGATCATCGCGCACGCACCGACCGATGGCACACGGCGTTCCCGTGGCTCCTCGCCGTTCTCGTCTTGTTGACCGCGCTGGTGCCTGCGAATGCGGCGACCGCGGCGACGATGCAGACGGTCTGCACGGTCACCGTGAACTCTCCCGACGAGAAGGAAGCGCTGCGCCGCTACCTGCCGGCGGACCGCTTCCGCTTCGTCGAGCTCGTCGAGCGCGGGCAGCCCGACTGGCTCGAAACCGCGCGTCGCCAGGACATCCGCTGCGACGTGCTCGTCATTTCCGGACACTACGACGGCGGCAACGAGTTCTTCTCGGACCGGATCGAGGCGCGCGAGTACCTGCCGGTCGCCGAACTCGAACGCGCCACCTGCAGTGAGCCCGACCGCGGCCTGTTCGCGCATCTCAAGGAGGTCTACCTGTTCGGCTGCAACACGCTCAATCCCGAATCGGTGCGCAGCGTGTCGGGCGAGATCGAGCGCAGCCTGCTGCGCTCGGGCAACTCGCGAGGGGATGCGGCGCGCATGGCGCGCACGCTCGGCGTGCGGCACGGCGACAGCAGTCGCGATCGCATGCGCCAGATCTTCGCGGATGTGCCGGCGATCTACGGGTTCTCCTCGGTGGCGCCGGTCGGGCCGATCGCCGGCTCGTTGCTCGCGCAGCACCTCAAGTCGGCCGGCACCGCCGAGTTCGGGACCGGGCGTGCGAGCGCGCGCCTGCTCGGGCAGTTTCGTGCGCACGGCCTCGCGGTCACCAGCGGCATCGGCGCGAACGATCCGCAGGCTGCGCATCGCGACGATCTCTGCTCGTTCGCAGACGACCGCCGTCCGCTCGAGGACAAGCTCGCGTTCGTGCATGAGCTCCTCGGACGCGACGCGGCCGAGGTCCGGCTGTTCCTCGATCGCATCGAGGCGCTCGAGGCCGCGCTGACGGCGGACGAACGCGCCGAGCCGGGCGTCGCTCGGGCACTCGAGGCGATCGCCGCGGATCGCGATGCGCGAAACCGTTTCCTCACGTTCGCGCGCGATGCCGACCAACCGGCGGTGCGCGCGCGCATGGTGGCGGTCGCGAGGCGCTTCGGCTGGCTCGACGAGGAGGGCGAGACCGCCGAACTGATGGCGATGATCGACACGCGCCTCGCATCGGCCGACCTGGGCGCAGCGGACGTCGATCTCGTCTGCAGGCTCAACGACGACCGTCGACTCGACACCGAGATCCTGCGCCTCGACAGCACGCGCTGGCGCCCGCGCAGCGTCTCGCAGGCCGCGGTGCTCGCGTGCCTCGGCGACCCGGAACGCCGTGCCGCGACGCTGGACGCTCTGACGAGCCACCGTGACGAGGATGTTCGCGATGCGCAGGTGTACCTGCGTCATCGACCGGTGGACGATCCCGGTGAGCTACGTGCGATCGCCGGCGGGATCGCGCGCATGCGGGACGCCGAAACGCAGGTTCGGGCGCTTACGGCGCTCGCCGCGCAACGGCTCTCGGACCCGTTGACCCTCGAGGCGCTCGCGCGGCTGTTCCCGTCGGCCGAGACGCCCGGCGTGCAGAACGCGATCGCCGGCGTTCTCATCCGCGCGGACTACCAGGCGCTCGGTCGCACCGAGCTGCTGGAAACGCTGACGCTGCACCGGCTTCGCGGCGGCGGAGGCGACAACCTCGTCGACGTCCTCATCCGGCGGCTGAAGCAGCCGTAGCGGCGGGTCGTCAGCCGTAGCGGGCACGCGGGTTCCGGCAGAAAAGGGACCAAAGCCGCGCGCTCCTGTCGGCCTCCGTCCGACGGAGGCCGGCGTTGCGGCGTGGACGCCTCGCTCACGCCGCGCTCAACGCGTGCATACTGCGCGCACCCGGTTTTCGGCGTCCCGCCATGGCGTCCCGCTTCGCGTCCGTCGCATCGCTCGTCGCGTGCCTTTTCGCGTTCGTCCCGCTGTCGGCTCTCGCGGACGTGAAGACTGTCTGCACGATCACCGTCAATTCCCCCGACGAGCGCGAGACGCTGCGCCGGCACCTTCCGGCGGACCGCTACGAATTCGTGGAGCTGGTCGAGCGCGACCGGCCGGACTGGCTCGCATCCTCGTGCCGCAAGGGCGTGCGTTGCGACGTGCTCGTGATCTCCGGCCACTTCGACGGCGGCACCGAGTTCTACACCGACCGGCTCGACCAGCGCGAATACCTGCCGGTGGACGAGCTCGAGCGCGCCTCGTGCAGCGACTCGTGCCCGGGCCTCTTCTCGCAGTTGAAGGAGGTCTACCTGTTCGGCTGCAACACGCTCAACGCCGAGCCGATGCGAAGCGCGTCGCCGGAGATCGGCCGCAGCCTCCTGCGCGCCGGGTACTCGGCCGCGGATGCCGAGCTCGCGTCGCGCCTGCTGGCCGAACGCCATGGCGAAAGCAACCGCGACCGCATGCGGCACATCTTCAAGGACGTGCCGACGATCTACGGCTTCTCGGGCAAGGCGCCGCTCGGACGCTACGCGGCGCCGGTGCTCGAACGCTATCTTCAGGCCGGCGGCGCCGACGAGATCGCGACGGGCAAGCCGAGCGCCTCGTTGCTCGGTCTCTTCGCGCGCGTCGGGATGACGGCGACGCCCGGCACCACGGCTTCCGATCCTGACGCGTCGTTCCGGCAGGATGCGTGCCGCTTCTCGGACGACCGATTGTCGGCGGCCGGCCGGACCGCGTTCGTGCACGAGCTGCTGCGTAGGCCAGCCGCGGAAGTGCGGATGTTCCTCGACCCGATCGAGCGCTGGGCGAAGGCGATCACCGACCACGACCGCGCGAGCGACGCGAACGCCGCGGCCCTCGCGGCGATCGCCGAGGATCGCGAAGCGCGCGAACGGTATCTCGCGCTGGCGCGCGACGCTGACGATCCCGCGGTGCGCGTGCGCATGATGGCGCTCGCGCAGCGAATCGGATGGCTCACCCTCGCCGAGGAGCGTTCCGAGTTCGCGCGCATGATCGTCGAGCGCGACCGGCAGAACGCGCTCGGCCGCGCCGAGGTCGAGCTCGCGTGCGCGCGTGGCGGCGATCGCGACGTGAGTGCGGAGCTCGCGCGGCAGGTGCGCGCGCCCGGCAACGGCAAGGTCGCGCTGGCCGCGGTGCAAGCCTGCCTCGGCAGCGTCGACGGCCACGCGCGCGTGCTGCGCGCGCTCGTCGACGGCGACGACGCCGACGCCGGCATCGCGCAGCTCTACCTGCACCACCGGCCGATCGTGGACGCCGACGAGCTGCGCGCCGTGGCCGCGGGCGTCGCGCGCATGCCGCGTAGCGACGCGCAGGTCCGCGCGCTCGATACATTGGCTACGCACCGGCTTTCGGACCGGGACAGCCTCGCCGCGTTCACGACCCTCTTCCCGCAGGCGCGCTCGCTGCCGGTGCAGCGGGCGATCGCCGGCATCCTGATCCGCGCCGACCATTCGGCGCTCGCGCGCGCCGATCTCGCGAAGACGCTGAAGCGCACGAGGATCAAGTCGCCGGATGGTGCCGACATGATCGACGTGCTCATCCGGCGTCTCGAGATGTCCTGACGGGCGTTGCGGGTCCGGATTCGGCCGGGCGCGTCGCTCCGGTGTCCGATTCGACGCCGGGAGGCCGGCTCGAGACGGGCACCGTCCCTCGGGTTCGGCATTCGCCGGACGCCTTATCATCGCGAAATCCCCAGAGGCTGGACCCGCGATGCCCATCGACCTTCGCTCCGACACCGTCACCCGGCCGACCGCCGCGATGCGCGCGGCGATGGCGGCCGCGCCCGTGGGCGACGACCAGTACGGCGAGGACCCGACCGTCAACGCGTTGCAGGAGCGCGTCGCGGCGATGCTCGGCAAGGAGGCCGCGATCTTCCTTCCGTCGGGCACGATGGCGAACCAGGTGGCGCTGCGCACGCTGACGCGACCGGGCGACGACGTGCTGGTGAGCCGCGAGAGCCACGCGGTCTGGCACGAGATGGGCGGTTCGGCGGCGAATGCCGGCGTGCAATTCACCGAGATCGGCGCGCGCGGCGTCTTCGATGCCGCGGACCTGCTCGCGGCGCGCAAGGCGCCCGGCCATCCGATCTACCCGGCGACGACGCTCGTCGAGGTCGAGAACACGCACAACCGCTCGGGCGGCATCGTCGTGCCGCAGGCGGTCGTCGAGCGCGTGTGCGCGACCGCGCGCGAGCACGGCCTCGCGACGTTCCTCGACGGCGCGCGGCTGTGGAACGCCGCGGTCGCGAGCGGCCGGCGCGAAGCCGAGCTCGCCGCCCCGTTCGACCTCGTCGCCGTGTCGCTGTCGAAGGGATTGGGCGCTCCGGGAGGCTCGCTTCTCGCGGGACCGCGCGCGACGCTCGACCTCGCGGTGCGGTACCGCCGGATGTTCGGCGGCGCGATGCGGCAGTCCGGCATCTACGCGGCGGCGGGCCTGTACGGCCTCGACCACCACCATGCGCGACTCGCCGACGACCATGCGAATGCGCGCGTGCTCGCCGAGCGCCTCGTAAGCAGCGCGCGTGTCGTCCTCGACCTTGCCACCGTGCAGACCAACATCGTCGTGTTCGGGGTGACCGGCGAGGCGCCTGACGGCGCGGCGATCGTGGCGGCGGCACGCGCACGAGGCGTGCTCGTGTTCGCGTTCGGGCCGCGCACGATCCGCGCGGTCACGCACCTCGACGTCTCGCGATCGCAATGCGTCGAGGCGGCCGGCGTCCTGTCCGCGATCATCGACGGGACTTGAGGGCTCGCGCCGGTCCGACTCGCCGCGATTTGACGCCCGCGCCGCCTCTCGGGTACCGTCGTCGGATTGCCTGGAAGACCGCGGACGGCTTTCGCCGGAACGCGGCACCCGCCCCGAGGAGACCCCGAATGAATCTGCATCGCTGGATATCCGCTGCCGCTCGGTTGCTGGCCGCCGGCGCGCTCGCCGCCGCTGCAGTCGCCGCGCAGGCGGCCGACACGGTCAACGTCTATTCGATCTGGCCGGAGAACTGGGCGCGGCCGATGTTCGAGGAATTCGAGAAGGCCA
>JBDTNO010000052.1:0-17176 GCA_039933715.1 Betaproteobacteria bacterium | reverse complement strand
ACGCCGATCATCACGTTCGTCAACAAGATGGACCGCGAGGTGCGCGAGCCGCTCGCGCTGCTCGAGGAGATCGAGTCGGTGCTCGCGATCCCGTGCGCGCCGGTCACCTGGCCGCTCGGCATGGGACGGCGCTTCAGGGGCGTGTTCGACCTGCGCGACGACACGCTGCGGCGCTTCACGCCCGGCGAGGAGCGCGTTTCGGCGGACACCGAGACGATCGCGGGCCTCGACAACCCGCGCCTCGATGCGCTCGCGCCCGACGACGTCGCCGCGCTGAGGCACGACATCGAACTGCTGCGCAGCGCGAGCCATCCGTTCTCGCTCGATGCGTTCCTCGCGGGCAGGCAGAGCCCGGTGTTCTTCGGCTCGGGCATCAACAATTTCGGCGTGCGCGAGATCCTGCAGGCGCTCTGCGAGTGGGCGCCGCCGCCGCAGCCCCGCGATGCGGGCACGCGCATCGTAGCGCCCGGCGAAGCCGCGTTTTCGGGCTTCGTCTTCAAGATCCAGGCGAACATGGACCCACGCCACCGCGACCGCATCGCGTTCTTCCGCGTGTGCTCGGGCCGCTACGCGCCGGGGATCAAGGTCAAGCATCTCCGCACCGCGCGCGAGATGAAGATCGGCAACGCGCTCACGTTCATGGCGAACGAGCGCGTCGCGTCCGAGGACGCGGTCGCCGGCGACATCGTCGGCATCCACAATCACGGCCAGCTTCAGATCGGCGATACGCTGTCGGAGACGGGCGAGCCGCTCGCCTACACCGGCATCCCGTACTTCGCGCCCGAGCTCTTCCGCGCGGCGCGCCCACGCGATCCGCTCAGGGCCAAGCAGTTGCAGAAGGGGCTCCAGGAGCTCGGCGAGGAAGGGGCGATCCAGGTGTTCGCGCCGGAGTCCGGCTACTCGCTGCTGCTCGGCGCGGTCGGCCCGCTCCAGTTCGAGATCGTCGCGCACCGCCTCGCGACCGAGTACAAGGTCGACGCGCTCTACGAGACGCCGGCGATCACGACCGCCCGCTGGCTCGCCTACCCGGACGCGGGCACACGACGCGACTTCGAGCGCCAGAACGCCGCGTCGCTCGCGACCGACGTCGACGGCAACCCGGTGTTCCTCGCGACGTCGAAATACAACCTGCAGGTGACGATCGAGCATTGGCCGCGCGTGGAATTCCATGCGACGCGCGAGCATGGGCGTACGATCGCGCAAGGGGATTCGATCAGAAGACCGTCATGACCCGCTCGGCCACGCTCACTCCGCGCGCGTTTGCGCGAGCCTTCGCTTGGGCGCTCCTCGCGCTCGCGCCCGCCGCCTGCTACTACCCGCCGTATGCGTACACGACCACGGTGCCCGCGAGCTTCAACCGCTCGTACGATGCGGTCGTCGGGACGCTGGCGGACAACGGGATGTCGATCCTGATGGAAGACCGCAGCGCGGGCCGCACCGTCGGCCGTCGCGGCGGGATCGACGTGACGGGCAACGTGATCTCCCAAGCCGACGGCAGCGTGCGCGTCGAATTCGCATCGAGCGGCGCCAGCGCGCAGGATCCCTCGCTGATCGAGCGCATCACGCGCTCTTACAACGCGCGGATGGGACGCTAGCCCGCTTGCTTCGAGGCCGCGGCGCGCGATGCGCGCCTGCAAGACGATACGGGCCGGCATGCCGGCCCGTTTTTCGTCGTGGAGCTACGCCTTTCGTCGTCGCGAGCGCAGCCCGAGCACCCCGACGAGCGCCGAAAGCAACGCGACGAGCCACGGCCCGACCACCGGCACCGGCACGTTGTTCCTCTGGAGCATGCCCTCGATCGCCCCGATGTCCGCCCGGCCCCCGACGACGCGCTGGAATCCAAAACCGCGCTGGTCGTACGAGAAGCCTTCCGGATTGCTGCCCCGGTCGATGGCTGGACTGTCGGAGAACAGGAGGTGCGTGCGGATGACCCCGGTCAGCGGATGACCGGACGCGCCGTTCATGAAGCCGCCGTTGGCGGCGAGCGGCCCGAGCTGCGGGTTCTGGTTGACGATCGTGTCCAGCGGCACCGTCGTCGATGGCTCGACCCTCTGGACCAGGTTGTCCGAGCCGGTGATGATGCAGTTGGAGCATTCGAGGTCGAACGCGCCGCCGTTGCCGCCGATGATCGTGCTGTAGAGGATCGGATCGCTCGCCGACTTCATCCGCGGGCGCCCGGCCTTCATTCGCGCGTCCTGCCGAAACGCGGCGACCTTCGCGCGGCCCGAGGCGATCATCGCGTTCAACGCGGGGTGCGCGGCGCGCTTGGCCGACTTCGCGGTCTCGGGCACCACGACCGGCAGCCCGTATTTGAACACGGCCGCGTTGGCGCCCGTGTTACCGGTGATCGTGCTGCTGGTCAGCTCGGCGCCGTCCGCGAAGATCGCCGCGCCGACGTTGTCGACCCCCGCGGGATCGAGCGAGTTGCCGGAGATCGTGCTGTTGGCGATCTCGTTGTTGTAGTACTTGCCGTCCGCGGCGATGCCCCCCGCCCGCGTACTTGCCCGGCGCCGACTTGTCGCCGGTCACGCGGTTGCCGGAAACCGTGCTCCCGAACATCGCCAGGATGTAATAGCCGTAGCCGTCGGCCTTGTTGCGAAGCGTTCCCTTCCCGCCGATTTTCGAACGCGCCTTCGCGCGCACCGCGGCGAACTTGCCTTTGGCCTGCGCCCGTGCCGCCGCGCGGATGGCCGGGTCACGGTTGCCGAAGACGCCGCGCGTCACCCCTGCCTTCGCCAGCGCCAGTTCCTCGAAATCGTATTTGCTGATGTGGGTGATGCCGCCGCCGATGCCGATCAGGTAGGTCTGCGGAACCGGCGGCTCGCCGTTCAAAGACGTGAACGCAGACGCGTTGACCGTGTTGCCGCTGACCGTGCTGTTGATGAGCTGCACGGCGCCGGTGAGAATCCCGCCGCCGCCGAAGATCGTGGGCACGCAGAACGGCCCGCCAGCCTCGATGTCGCAGGCCGCGCCGGTCACCGTGTTGTTCGCGACGACGCTGCCATACGCGGTGATGTACTTTCCCCAGATCCCACCGCCGGCGTTCGCGGCGGTGTTCGCGCTGACGGTCGAGTGGTTCAGGTAGACGCCGTAGGTCGCGATGCCGCCGCCCAGCCCGTCGAGAAAGCTCAGGTTGAGCGGGTCCGGCAACGCGGTGCATCCGGTGACGACGCTGCCGGTGAGCGACAATTGGGCGTTCGCGCCCGCGATGCACCCACCGGGACCCGCCGAGAGCCCATTGGCGATCGTCAGCGCGTCGATGCCCACGGCCCGGGGCCCGGAGATGTTGAACACGCGGCTCGCGTTGGCGCCCGAGATGGTCAGCGTCGTGGCGCCGGGCCCCGAGAACTGCATGTCGACCGAGATCGGAATCTCGGCAGCGCCGGCGAGCGCGATCGTTCCCGCCTGCGCGAGGAGGTCGACGCTGTCGAAGCTCCCGAACACGCCGGTATTCGTGCAGGAGGTGCCGACGAGCGTCGCCGTGTTGAGCGACTCGACCGCCTGGCGCAGCGTGCAGGTCGCCCCGGTGCCGGCGTCGCCGCCGGTGGTGACCGGAATCGTGGCGGCGTGCGACGCGAGTGGCGCGACGATGCCCGACGCGCACAACGCGGCGAACAGCGGACGCACGATGAAGCGCGCGGCACGACGGTTCGCCTGCGTTTTCGACCGACCTGCCATGAGTGCCCCCTGGGGTGACGCCGGCCGGCTCGCACCGTCGCCCTTCCCCGCAGGAACGAGCGCCGGCCCCCGCGAGCCGGGCCGAAGCGAGGATTCTAGGGGCGCGGAACCGATTGGACCAAGACCATTCGTCCCGGCCACCCCGGGCGCGTGGCGCTCGCGCAACAGATTGCCGGGGCAGGACCGCAGCTCGCCGTCAGGTCGGCGTGGGCCGGCCTCACGCATACCGTCCCGCCCGCCCTTACACCTGCCGCAGCAGCCCCGGCGGCGCAACCGGCACCGTCCCGTCGAACTTGATGCACCAGACGTCGCGCCCGGCCGCATCCTGGCCGATCCGGTGCAATCCGAGCCGGTCCATCCGCCGCATGGGCCCGCGGTTCGCGAGCTTGGGGTTCTCGATGACCGCGACGACCCCGCGCGGATGCTCCGGATGCGGGTACGCGCGCAGCGTCTCGATCGCCACGCGCAACGCGCCACTCACGACGCCCGGAACGCCGCGATCCTCGGGGCGCACGAAGGTCCGATAGAAGTACCAGCTTCCCGATCCGCCCGTCACTCCCCGCACGTAGGCGGTGTTGACGCCGGCCAGCTCGCCGGCGGGATTGCGGATCGCGATGACGACCTCGTCGACGCGGCGCCGCGCCTCGTCCTCGGGCAGCACGCCCGCCGCGAGCCATAGCGCGACGATTTCCTGCCGCAGGGCGGGTGCGACACGGCCGTAGACCGGCTCGAAGCGATAGCCGCGGACCACGGTCGGCGGCGCGGCGGGTGGCGAATCGATCATGGCGTGGTCCTCGTCATGCCGGTTTTGTCCCGGTCGCGGCTCCCGGGGCGGCCGGCCGCTCGACTTCGCGCAGCAACGCGTCGGGGATCGCCCAGGTCGAGTCGAGCAGCGGATCGTGCTCCTCGAGGATCATCGGCGAGCGCAGGCCCTGAAGTGCCTGGACCGCGAAAATCTCCTCGACGGTCGCCGAGAAGCGGAGGAACGCGACTGTCCGCCCGGTATCGACGTTCACCGCCCAGACGCCGCTTGATCGCTCGGGATTCTCGTCGGTGAGCGGAATGTCGGTGAACGGGTTCGACGCACGGAGCTGCGAGAGCCCGATGAACGCGATGCTCCCCACGAAGTCGAGGCCGCGGGTGAATCCGGGGACCTGCGCGACGATCTCGACGCGTCCGCTCACCGGGTCGACGGTCGACAGCGCGCCGCGCCCCGACTCGAGCACCCACAGGCGCCCGCGGTACAGCCGCGGCGAGTGCGGCATCGACAGCCCGCGCGCGACGATCTCGCCGGAATCGATCTCGATCACGATGCCGCCGGTGCGCTTGCTTGCACGCCAGCCTTCGCGCTCGTTGCTCTCGCCGAGCGCGCTCAGGAACCGCGGCTTGCCGTCGCCCATCGCGAGGCCGTTCAGGTGGCAGCGGTCCTCGGGCGCGTAGCCGGACACGAAGCGCGGCCGCCAGCGCGGGACGAAGCTGTGCTCGTTGTCGAGCGTGCATAGGCAGCTGAACAGCGTGTTCACATACCAGCATTCGCTGCCGGCGAACGCCATCTCGTGGATGTCCACGTGCCCGGTGACGTGGACGTTGCGCAGCAGGTAGACGGCGTCGTGCGGCTCCCCACCCTCGACACGCGGCGCGACCGCGGGCACGTTGCGGTATTCGTGCACGCTGCGGTGCGCGCCGACGAAAATGCGCTCGCGGTCGGCGGCGAGGCCCATCGGACGCGGCAGCGCGAAGAAGTGGGTGTTGATCAGGTTGCCCTGCGGGCGCATCACGATGACGCGGCCCGCCTGGAACGTCGTGACGAGCAGCGACGCGCCGAGCTCGCGCAGCAGCGGAGGGAACGATGCGGTGTGGGCGCTCGAGAACGCCTCGGGCGCGGGCGGGGCGACGTCGTTCACGGGGGCGCGAGCCGGGGCCTTGGCGCAACGATTGTACGGGGCGACTCCGCTCCCGGCGCGCCGACGTATGATCGGAAGAGGCCGACCACCGCGCCGCGCATGCCACGCCTTCCCCCCGTCTTCCTCGCGGTCGTGCTCGCCGGCTGCGCGGCGGCGCCGCCCGCACCCGATCCGGACACGGTCGTGGCGGCCGACGTCGCGTGCGCGCAGCTCGTCGATTTCTTCGACGCGACGGTCGCCGCGGCGGCGACCGGCGACGGCGCCACCGCGCGCGTCGACGGCTTTCGCACGCTGCGCGTCGACCGGCTCGTCGCGAGCTACGCATCCGCGCCGATGGACGCCGCGCGCTTCGCCGCCTGGATCGCCGCGATGCGCGCGCTCGATCGCGAGGCGCGCGGCATCGAGCTCGCGAACCTGCCGGTCGACGTGCGCGCACGCGTCGACGACCGCCTGCGCGCGTTCCCTGGCGCCGAAGGGAAGTTGGCGACCGCGGACGAGCGCCTCGACGCTTGCGCCGAGCGCGTGCTCGCGAGCGATCTCTCCGCGCCGAATGCCCGCGTCTGGCTGATCCAGTCGGCGGTCGTTCCCGACGACTATCGCGACAGCCGGCGCGCGCTCGGCTTGTATCCGTTCACGGCCTTCGGCCTCGCGGCCGGCATCGCGCTGTCCGAGCGCGAGACGCGCGCGGCATTCGCGCGCGAAACGGCGCCGCGCGGCACGCGCGCCGTCTATCGTCCGCCGATCGGCGCGACGCCCTCGCCGGACGAGATCCGCCGAACCGTCGCGACGTTGATCGCGGCGGACCCTCTGCCCCCTCTGCCGCGCGCCGACGCGGCCCTGGTCGACGCGCTGTTCGCCGCGTACGCGCCGATCTACGCGATCGACACGGCGAGCGACGACGACCGTCCGGGCGCGCCTTTCCGCCGCGCGGACGGCGTTCCCGCCGTCGACACGAAGGCGCCGGCCGTCTACACGCAGCTCGCGTGGACGCGCTTCGACGGTGCGCTGTTGCCGCAGCTCGTCTACACGATCTGGTTCGCGCAGCGCACGCCGCGCTCGTCGTTCGACGCGCTCGCCGGCCGCCTCGACGGCCTCGTCTGGCGCGTCACGCTCGACCGCGACGGCGCGCCGCTCGCATTCGACACGATCCATCCGTGCGGCTGCCAGCACCAGTTCGTGCCGACCGCGCGGCTCGCGCTGCGCCTGGCCGAGAAGAACGTCGAGGAAGGCGCGTTCGTCGTGCAATCGCTGCCCGAACTCGCCGCGGGCACGCGCGTGCGGCTCGACCTCGCCGCGGGCACGCACGACCTGCGCGGCGTGGCGCCGATCGCGACGCCGGTCGCGCCGGAAGGATCCGGCTACGCGCTCATCCGCTACGCGACGCTTCGCTCGCTGCCGGTCGCCGGCGGCGACAACCGGAGCCTCTTCGGTCCGGACGGCATCGTCGCAGGGACCGAGCGAGCCGGGCGATTCACGCTCTGGATCAGCGGCATCGAAAGCCCGGGTGCGATGCGGCAATGGGGACGCCATCCGACCGCGTTCGTCGGGCGGCGGCATTTCGACGAGGCGTTCCTGATCGAGCGCTATTTCACGCGCAGGTAGCTTCGGGCCCGCCTTTTCGATCCATCGTCGAGCCCGTGGCCGCAGAGCGCGGTGAAGTCGCGCCGGGCCTACTCGCCGAACGCCTCCACCTCGTCTCGCGTCGGGCAACCCGCTCGCCCACCGACGCGCGTGCATTTGATCGCGGCAGCGACGGTCGCGAACCGCGCCGCGGCCCCGATCCCGCGGCCTTGCGCGAGCGCGAGCGCGTACGCGCCGTGGAAGACGTCGCCTGCGCCGAGCGTGTCGACCGCGTCGATCGCTGGCGCCCGGACGTGCTCGGGACCGTCGGCGGTCAGCCACCAGGAGCCCGCCTCGCCGGCGGTCACCGCGCACGCACGGGCAGCGCCGCTCTCCCGCATCGCCGACCACGCGCGCTCGAGCGCGGCGTGGCGCTGCGCTTCGGTCGGCCGCTCGGGAAGCGACGCCCAGCGCGCGAGACCGTGCTCGGAGAACACGACGTGATCGGCGAGAAGCATCAGCGCGTCGATCACCGATGCGTCGGCGACGTCGGCGTCGAGCACGCGCGGCAACCCGGCTTCCCATGCGGCGGCGAACATCGCGCGCGCACCGGATGGCCAGCGGACGTCGGCGAGCACGGCGCCCGCGCCGCGCACGTCGCCGAGCGGCAGCCACGACGGGTCGTCGGGAACGTCGCCGTGATGCGAGACGATCAGCCGCTCTCCCTGCGCGTCGACGACGATCGCCGATTGCGAGGAGCGGCAGCCCGCGATGCGGCGAAACGCGCGCATGTCGACGCCGTACGTCGCGAACTCGCTCGCCATCGCGGCGCCCGCCGCGTCGTCGCCGGCGCGGCCCCAGAACGCGACGCGTCCGCGAAGGCGCGCGATCGCGCACGCGGCGTTCGCCGCCATGCCGCCGCCGACTTCGCGATACGCATGCGCGCGGACCTTGGTGGGAGCCGCGGGAATCGCCTCGACCGAGTAGACGCGATCGAGCGCCGCATGGCCGAGGCAGATGACGTCCAGCGCGCGTGCGGCGGTCATGCGCGGCGCGCCGCGCGGGAAAGGCGTGGTGTTAGCATCGGATCGGGTTCATGCACGCGCACGAGGTTCGCCATGTCCGCCACGCCGATAGCCGTCGTTCACAACACCGATGCGCGGCGCTTCGAGGCGACGATCGACGGGGGCCTCGCGCGTTGCGAGTACCGGCGCGTGGGCAACGTGCTGCAGCTTCATCATACCGAGGTCCCGGTCGCGCTCGAGGGCCGCGGCATCGCCGGGCAGCTCGTCCACGCCGCGCTCGAGCATGCGCGCAAGAGCGGCATGCGCGTCGCGCCGTACTGCTCGTACGTGCGCTCGTACATGCGGCGGCATCCGGAGACGCTCGAGCTTCTCGCGCCCGGCCAGTCCGTGTAGCGGTCGTCGTCGGGGGCGGGTTCGCCACCCGACCGGCCCCGTTCAGGTTCCCGTTCCCTCTCGTTCGACGTCCGGAACGCGACCGCCGGTCGCCCCCGGGATCGCCTCGACCAGAAAATCCACGAACGCCCGCACCTTCGCCGACAGGTGACGGCGCGACGGGTATGCCGCGTGGATCGGCACCGAGGGCAGCGTCCAGTCGGGGAGGATCGGCACGAGCCGGCCGTCGGCGATCTCGGGCGCGACGATGAAATCCGGCTCGCACGCGATGCCGGCGCCCTCCGCCGCGAGCGCGACCAGCATCCGGCCGTTGTTCGAATGCATCGGCCCGCCGACGCGGACGAGGCGCTCGCCGCCGTCGCGCCCGACGAAGCGCCACTGGTGTCGTGTCGGCGAATACTCGTAGGTGAGGCACGCGTGCGACGCGAGATCGTCGGGCGTGCGCGGTGCGCCGCGGCGCGCGAGGTACGCGGGCGACGCGCAGCACACGAGCGACGTCGCGCCGATCCGCCGCGCGACCAGGTGCTGGCTGCGGATCGCGCCGATTCGCACGGCGAGATCGAACCCTTCGTCGACGAGGTCGACCGCGCGGTCCGACAGGTCGATGTCGATGCGCACCTCCGCGTGGCGCTGGGCGAACCGCGCGATCAGCGGAGCGAGGACGCGTGTCGCATAGGTGATCGGAGCCGTGAGCTTGAGCGTCCCGCGCGGGGTCACGCCGCCCTGGCTCGCCGACTCCTCGGCTTCCACGAGGTCCGCGAGGAGCTGGACGCTGCGCTCGTGGAAGTCGCGGCCGGTTTCGGTCAGCGAAAGCCGCCGCGTCGTGCGATTGAGGAGGCGCGCGTCGAGATGCTGCTCGAGCTCGGCGACGTGGCGCGACACCGCCGAAACCGACTGGTCCAGCCGTTCAGCGGCGCGGGCGAAGCTTCCGTTCTCGACGACGGCGACGAACGCGGTGATGGCCTGGAACCTATCCATCGATTGATTATTGCATTTATTGCAACAATCTATCAACTATCAAGATCTTTATCCCGATCATGGCAACGTCGATACTTCAATACACCGCGGCCGAGCCGCCATCGCCAGGACAAGCCGATCATGAAATTCGACCAACGCTTCGACGTCGCCGCGCTGCTGCTCCGGGTCTCGCTGGGGACGATGTTCGTCGCCCACGGCCTGATGAAGGTCTTCGTCTTCACGCCGGCTGGCACCGTGAAGTTCTTCGAGTCGCTCGGCCTTCCGGGGCCGCTCGCGTACCTCACGATGGCCGCGGAAGTGCTTGGCGGCCTCGCGCTCCTCGTCGGCTACCGCGTCCGCATCGTGGCCGCAGCCCTCGTCCCGGTGCTTCTCGGCGCGACCTGGGTGCACGCCGGCAACGGCTGGGTCTTCTCGGCGCCCAACGGCGGCTGGGAATACCCGGTGGTCCTGACCGTCCTCGCGATCGTCGTCGCGCTGGTCGGCGAAGGCCGCTACGCAATCAAGCCGGCTCCGCTCGCCTTCCGCCACGCCCACGCCTGAACGTCCACCCACGACACGACGCGCCGTCGTCCTGCTGACATGCCGGCGCCGGCGCGCCCATGATCGAATCGAAACCCCTTCGTGAAGGAAACGTCATGAAACTCTACTTCGCTCCCGGCGCCTGCTCGCTCGCGCCGCACATCGCCCTCAACGAACAGGGCATCGCCGCCGAGACGATCCGCGTCGACCTCGCCACGCACAAGCTCGCCGACGGCACCGACTACAGGACGATCAACCCGAAGGGCTACGTGCCGATGCTCGAGCTCGACGACGGCACGCGCCTCACCGAGGCGGCGGTGATTCTCCAGTACATCGCCGACCGCAAGCCGGGCACGCTCGCGCCGGTGTTCGGGACGCTCGAGCGCTGGAAGCTGATGGAATGGCTGAACTTCATCGCGACCGAGATCCACAAGGGTTACGGCCCGCTGTGGCACCACCCGTCGCCCGAGGTGCGCGAGCAGACCGTGGCCAATCTGCATAAGCGCTACGCGATCGCCGAGGCGCAATTCGCGAAGACGCCGTTCCTGACGGGCAGCGCGTTCACGATCGCCGATGCCTATCTCTACACGATCACGACCTGGAGCGGGTACCTGAAGGTCGACCTCGCGGCGTACCCGAACGTCGCCGCGTACATGAAGCGGATCTCCGAGCGTCCCGCGGTCGTCGCGACGCTCGCCGACGAGCGCAAGGCGAAGCACCCGGCCTGACATTTCGCAACCAACGAATCGGCGCGCGCGCGTGAAGCGTGCGCGCCGACGATCGAGCGCCATGAACACGATCCCGACTCTGCCGACGCTATTCCTCTCGCATGGATCGCCGATGCGCGCCGTCGAGCCCGGCGAAGCCGGCGCTGCGTGGGCGGAGCTCGCGCGGAAGCTGCCGCGGCCGCGCGCCGTGCTGATGGTTTCAGCGCACTGGGAGACCGGCGTCCCGATGGTGACCGCGAACGCGAAATCCGGGACGATCCACGATTTCGGCGGCTTCCCCGACGCGCTCTACCGGATCCGCTATCCGGCGCCGGGCGCGCCCGACGTCGCCACGCGCGTCGTCGAGCTCCTCAAGGCCGGCGGCTTCGCGGCCGGCGTCGACGGCTGCCGCGGCCTCGACCACGGTGCATGGGTGCCGATGAGCCACATGTATCCGAAGCACGACGTTCCGGTCGTGCAGCTCGCCGTGCAACCGGGGCGCGACACCGCGCATCACCTGGCGATGGGGCGCGCGCTCGCGCCTCTCGCGAAGGAAGGCGTGCTGGTCGTCGGCTCCGGGCATGTCACGCACAACCTGCGCGACTGGATGACCGGTCGCGGAGACGTCGAGGCGATGCGGTATGCGGCGACGTTCGCCGACTGGCTCGCCGGCACGCTCGCGAAACGCGACGACGAGGCGCTGCTCGCCTACCGCGAGCAAGGCCCCGGCGGCGCGCGTGCGCATCCGTCCGAAGAGCACTTCCTGCCGATCTACGTCGCATGGGGAGCGGCGGGACCGGACGCGGTCGCCGAGCGCTTCTATCACGGCTTCGACGGCCCTGCGCTTTCGATGGACGCGTACGCGTTCGGCTCGCGCGAGGTGCTCGCGGAGCGGTCCGGCGAGCGCGTCGCGCACTAGGGCCTCTGCGCACGGCCGTCGTCGCCGTTGCTCCGCGCTCGCCCGCCCCGATCTGTTAGCATTTCCGGGACCCAACGGACGAGCGAATGCCATGGCCGCAACCAACGAACGCCTCGACGAAATGCAGATGGATGTTTCCTCGCTGTGCCGCGAGGCGATCTTCACCGACCGCCGCTTCGGCACGATCCGCGTGCTCGTGCCGGTGGACGCGAGCGGGAACGACGACCCGAAGCGCGCGACCGTCTACGCGGGCGAAGCGCAGATCATGACGCAGGTCGGCGCGCTGCCGATCAGCTTCGAGATCGAGGCCAGGACGATCGCCGAGGCGGTCGCAGGCTACGGGGCGGCGGCGAAGGCGGCGCTGGATCGGACGATGAAGGAGATCGCCGACATGCGCCGGCAGCAGCAGACGGGCCTCGTGATTCCGCAAGCCGGCGGTGGCGGGCTTCCGGGCATGGGCGGCCTGGGCGGAATGCCGGGCGGCGGGATGCCCGGCGGCAAGATTCAATTGCCCTGATCGGCCCGGCGCCCATCGGCGCCTGTCGCCGCAGCCCGCGTTCCCATCCGGTTTTAGCCGTTCCTCGACTGGCGTCGAGCGGCGCTACGCGCCGAAGCGCGGGAGCGCGAAGGGTCCGCTACGGCCGTTCGGTGGGCCGCGCGGCCGTCGCAGCCGGAACGCGCTTCGCGGCGCCGGACGATCCGCCGCCGCTGGCTGCGCGCCGCGGCACCTGGAAGAGCTCGGCAATGGCCGCGCGGTACTGGTCCGCGCCGGCCCACGACGTGTTGTAGTGGCTGCCTCCGTCGACCAGGACGAGCTTCTTGGGCTCGTTGGCCGCCGCGTAGAGCGCTTCGGAAAAGCGATGCGGCACCATCCGGTCGCCGGTTCCGTGCACGAGCAGCACCGGCGCGGGCACCTTCGCGATCTTGTCGAGCGTCGCGAATTTCTGCGTCACGAACCAGTCGATCGGCAGCCAGGAAGGCGCGAGCGCCCGCGCCATCTCGGGCAACGAGGTGAATCCGCCTTCGAGGATCAGCCCGCCCATCCCGTCCTCGGCGCCCTTGGCGACCGCGAGCTCGGTCGCAACCGCGGTGCCCAACGAGTGCCCGTAGATGAAGCGCTTCTTCGGGTCGGGCTCCTTCGCGACCAGCCAGCGCCACGCGGCGGCTGCGTCGTCGTAGACGCCTTCCTCGGACGGCACTTCGCCGTCGCTCTTGCCGAATCCGCGATAGTCGATCGCGACGACCGAGAAGCCGAAGCTCCGCAGGTTCTCGATCCTGCGGAGATGCGCGGTGAGGTTCCATCGAACGCCGTGCAGGTACAGCAGCGTCGGCGCGGTCGGGTTGTCGCTCGGCCAATACCAGGAGAACAGCCGTTCGGCGCCGGGCTGGTCGGATACCGGCAGGTAGAACTCCTTGACGTCGCCCGGCAGGCCCGAGAACCAGCCAGAGACCTCTTTCACCGGCCGGAAGGTGAGCTCGCGCTCCTGCGTGACGAGCGCGGCGCAGCCGGCGCCGAGGAGCACGGCGAGGGCGAGCAGCGTTGCGCCGGTTCGGCGCCCGGGACGGAAGCGGAGGGCCATGGACGTGGTCAGAGCATCGGTCGTGCCACGAAGTTCCGCGACCTCGGCCAAGGATAGCCTGCGACCCGGTTCCCCGATGCGACAGTCGGCGGTCGGCGGTGCGCGATGGAGGTCGAGCAGCGTCGACCACCTGCGCCACGGTCGATGCGGGGTGCGACGCCCGTTCCCGTTCTACGGTCCGCGGCCCTTCGTCGCCTCGCCTCCGCGCCCTTCCGATCCCTGATCGCTGATCCCTGATGCTCGAACGCCTTCGCGCATCCGACGGCGACCCGTCTCGCACAGCGCGTGCGCGCGACCCCGCGCAAGGACTTCGGCGCAACACCACGCCCGCGGTTGCACCGAACACTTCGACACCGGCTGCGCGGCGGACGGCGGACACGCGTTCACGAAGGCGGAACGCGGCGCGAGCGTCGCGTGGCGATCGTCGGACATCGACGGACAACATCGCGCGGCCGGCCCCGATGGAGTCCGAGGGCCGGCGAGCCGACCATCGGCCCATCATCAAACCCTTCGAGGTCCAGCGATGGCCCACCCGATCCGCAACCTGGTTTCTGCCGTTTCCGCCGCGACCGCGACGCTCGCCGCGACGCCCGCGCACGCCGCGCTGCTCGACCTCGACTTTTCCACGCTCTCGTGGAATGTGTGGCTCGGCATCGCGTCCGGACTGCTGCTCGTCGTCGGAATCGTGATCGCCGCGTCGCATCGAACCAACGAGAACGAAACCAGCGCGTACCAGGCCCCGCGTCGCGAGCCGATGCCGCTCTATGAGGAAGGAGCTTCGTCATGATCTTCGCGCCGAAGCGCAGCGATTCGATCGCCGAGTGGACGATCCTCGTACTGGTCGTGATGGTGCTGGGGTTCGCCGCGACGAGCGCGAAGCTCGATCCGGCACCGTCCCCGACGCTGTCGGTCGACCAGATAGCGAAACAGGTCAGGATGCAGATGCCGATCGGCCGCGATTGCCTCCGCGCTGGCGACGACGGTGGATTGCCTTGCCGCTCGCAGTTCGCCACCGCCGAGGGGCCGCGCTGACGCTTCCGCGCGATCCACTCCCCCCCGGGCCCGCCCCCGGGCCCGGGCGGTGCCCGGTGATACGGGCTTCGCGGGCGAGGATTCCTTGCCCGTTTTTTTGGAAGGTGACGACATGAGCGCCGAACGTCCCACCCCCTCCGCTCGCCACGGTGGCCCGCGGGCCGTGCGCGTCGCCACGTATGCGCTCGCTGTCGTGTGCGCGGCTTCTCCGCTGGCGGCCCGAGCCGCCGACGACGGTGACCAATCCTGGATCGCATGGGCGGTGCTGGTCGCCGTCGCCTTGCTGGTGGCCGGCATCCTGATTCGCGCGGCGATGGGCTCGTCGACGCCGCCCGGATGGCTGTCGTTCCTCGCGCGCCGTCGCGAGGAGGGACGCCCGACACGCTGGCGCGAGTGGCCCGAGGATTGAAGCGTCGGCGCGCGTCCCACACGCGTTCGCGGCGCTCGCCGGTGTCGGGCGCCCGAGCGCGACCCTAATCTTCGATCCATCGACGGTCGACGCGACCGACTCTTGCCTGGAGCACCTATGACCACCCCCCCGATCATTCGACGCGCAGCGATGCTGTCCGCGGTCGTCGTCGTGACGCTGGCCGGCGCCGGTTGCGCCGGACCGGCTTACTACTCCGATTCCGGCTATGCGTATCCGCAACCCGGCTACTACCCGCAGCAGGTCGAGCGCGTCGAGTATGGCGTCGTCGAGCGCATCGACCTCTTCCGCGACGGCACGTCGCCTTCCGGCGTGGGTGCCGTCGTCGGCGGTGTCGCCGGTGGCGTATTGGGTCACCAGATCGGCAGCGGCCGCGGCAATACCGCCGCGACGATCGCGGGTGCGATCGGCGGCGCGCTGGTCGGGAACCAGATCGAGCGCTCGAACGCGCGCGACCGGTACCAGATCGTCGTACGACTGGATTCGGGCGCGATCCTCACGCTGGGAGACGTCGGCGAAGGCGAGCTGCGTCCTGGCGACCGCGTGCGTATCGTGAACAACCGTGCGTATCGCGCGTAGACGTCGCGTGGCCTTGGCCGAACGGCCGAAGGCGCGCGACGCCAAGCGCGACGCACGATGACGGATCGTCCGCGGCTCCGGACGGGGATGCCACTCCTCCCCTGAAGCATCTCCCTCCGGAGTCCCGCGGGCGTTCACTTTAGGGAGGCAGTCATGCGCCACGTGCTCGATCCCCAAGCGATCACCACGTTCACCGAGTACCAGGCGGCGATGCATGAGCTCGATGAGTTGATGCTGTCCGATCCGGACACGCCGGCCGGGAGGCGCTTTGGCGAGCTCGTCTCGCTGATCGACGCCTGGGAGCTTTCGCGCGAGCCCACGATGATCCGCGAAATGAGCCGCGCCACCGCGTGACGGACCGCACGGCGAGCACCGCGATGAACGCGGTACTCACGGCCCATCGGCAGGGGGTTTGAACCCGGCAGCGCACCAGAGCGCGTGCCGGGCTTTTTTTGCGCTTCGTCACCCCGGCTGCGTCCATCTTCTACTTTGCAGCAGGGCGGGGTACGGGCGTATCGCGCGACGTGCAGCGTCCCGGGAGTACGATGCGCGTCAACGCGCGTTGACGCCACCGGCCGCATGAAGCCCACTCCGCCCCCTGAAGGCGAGATCAGCACGATCGTCCCCGGCTCGGCCGTCCGCGACACCGTCACGCGGCTCAACCGTCCGAAGCCGACGCCCGCGCGGAGACGCCGCTGGCGCGGCTGTCTCGTGGGCGGGGCCGCCGGCGACGCGCTCGGCGCGCCGGTCGAGTTCATGTCGCTCGAGGAGATCCGCTCGGAAGTCGGCGCCGGCGGCGTGCACGGCTTCCAGCAGGCGTTCGGACGCTACGGCGCGATCACCGACGATACGCAGATGACGATGTTCACCGCGGAGGGGCTCCTTCGCGCGTACGCGTGCATCGCGATGAACGGAACCGCGGACGTCCCAGCGATCGTCGGCAACGCCTACCTGCGGTGGCTGCACACGCAGCACGAGTCGGCCTCGGTCGCGCCGAACCTCGACGGCTGGCTGATCCGCGAGAAGGCGCTGTTCGCCTCGCGCGTTCCCGGAATCACCGTCGTCGACGCGCTGCGCCGCCGGACGTCGCTCGGCGAGCGGCCAACCAACACGAGCAAGGGCTGCGGCGGCGCGATGCGCGTGGCGCCGGTGGGCCTCTGGTGCGCGCGCCTGCACGAAGGCATGACACCCGATCGCATCGCGAAGCAGGCGATGGAGCTCGGGGCCGAGACCGCGGCGCTCACGCATGGCCATCCGAGCGGGCAACTCGCCGCGGGCTTCATCGCCGCGCTGATCGCGCTGATCGCGCTCGACCTGCCTCTCCGCGATGCGCTCGATCGCGCGACCGCGCAGCTCGTGCGCAGGCCGGGCCACGCGGAGACGATGGCGGCGCTCGAGCACGCGCGCAAGCTCGCGGCGGCCGGCGAAGGCCGCGCCGAAACCGTGGCGCGGCTGGGCGAAGGCTGGGTGGCCGAGGAAGCCGCGGCGATCGCCGTCTATTGCACGCTCGCCGCGAACGATTTCGACTCGGGCGTGCGACTCGCCGTGAATCACGACGGCGACAGCGATTCAACCGGCGCGATCGCGGGCAACATCCTCGGCGCGCTGCATGGCATCGAAGCCGTGCCTACGCGCCTCACCAACGGTCTCGAGCTCGTCGAAGTGGTCGCGGTGCTCGCCGACGACCTCGCGACGTTCCCTGCATGGCCGATCGGCCAGTTCCAGCCGGCCACCGATGCGTCGGCGTGGTGGCTGGATCGATATCCCCCTTCCTAGGGAAGCTCTGCGTAACCTCACGGCGCGCGCGGACTCGCATGCACGAACTTCTCGAACCCCCGACTTGGCGTTGGCTCGTCCGCCCTGCGGGACGCGCCG
>JBDTNO010000051.1:0-17190 GCA_039933715.1 Betaproteobacteria bacterium | reverse complement strand
AGTCCGAGGAAGGCGTCGTCCTGCACGACAAGGACCTGTGCATCGGCTGCGGCTACTGCTTCTACGCGTGTCCGTTCGGCGCGCCGCAGTTCCCGCAGACGGGCGCGTTCGGCGTGCGCGGCAAGATGGACAAGTGCACGTTCTGCGCGGGCGGGCCGGAGGCGAACCACTCGGAGGACGAGTTCAAGAAGTACGGCCGAAACCGCCTCGCCGAAGGCAAGCTGCCCGCATGCGCCGAAATGTGCTCGACCAAGGCGCTGCTCGGCGGCGACGGCGACACGCTCGCGGACATCTATCGCACGCGCGTCACCGCGCGCGGCAAGGGCGGCGACGTCTGGGGGTGGGCGACCGCCTACGGGCAGCCGGGCCAGGCGCCGCAGCAGCAACCCGCGCCGGCGAAGGCCAAGTCGTGATCGGCCGCGCGGGGGTGATCGTCCTGGGCGTCGCCTGCGTCGCCGTCGCGCTCGCCGGCGGCGGCGAGCGCCCGCAGGTGGTCAACTACAAGCAGGGTAAGTATCAGGGGAAGCCCGACCAGCCGCCGTTCGCTGGCGCGCCGTTCGACGGCAACCAGTCGCAGTGGGACAACGCGATCCGCCAGCGCAACCAGGCGCAGAACGAATACAAGCGGATCGGCAGCTGACGGAGGAATGGCGATGCGACGCACGATCCTGCGCGCGGGCGCCGCGCTGCTCGCCGGTTGCTCGCTCGCGGCGGCCTTCGCCCAGTCTCCCGCGGTCAACCCGAAGGAAGCCGACTACGCCAAGGAGCAACAGGCCCAGCAGGTCACGCAGCCGCTGAACAACCAGCCGCTGTGGACCGAGATCCGCTCGGGCCTGCCGCAGTTCACCAGTCTTCCCGGGCGCGAAACCAACATCCTGATCCAGCCCCAGGGACAGACCTGGCGTGCGCTGCGCAACGGGCAGCTCTCGGTCTACGGCGGCTGGGTGCTCGTCCTCGTCGTGCTCGCGATCGCCGCGTTCTACTGGCGCCGCGGGACGATTCCCGTGCACGCCGCGCCCACTGGCAGGCGGTTCCGGCGATTCACCACCGGCCAGCGGATCATCCACTGGGCGATGGCGGCGTCGTTCGTGATTCTCGCCCTGTCCGGGCTCGCCATCCTGTTCGGCAAGAACGTGCTGTTGCCGCTGATCGGCTACACGCTGTTCTCGTGGCTGGCGATCCTCTCGAAGAACCTGCACAACTTCGTCGGACCGGTGTTCGTCGTCTGCACGGTGGTGATGTTCGTGCTGTACGTGCGCGAGAACTTCCCGCAGGCGGGGGACCTTCGCTGGCTGACGAAACTCGGCGGCATGTTCGGCGGCAAGGAAATGCCGTCGTGGAAGTTCAACGCGGGCGAGAAGCTGTGGTTCTGGGGCGGCGTCGTCGTCCTCGGCATCGCGGTGGGCGCCAGCGGCCTCGTGCTCGACTTCCCGAATTTCGACCAGACGCGCGCGACGATGCAGCTGGCGAACGTCGTCCACCTGATCGCCGCGACGCTATTCATGGCTGCCGGGCTCGGGCATATCTACCTCGGCACGATCGGGATGGCGGGGACCTACGACGCCATGCGTACCGGCTACGTCGACGAGACCTGGGCGCGCGAGCACCACGAATACTGGTATCAGGAAATGAAGGGCCGCCTGCCGGCCGACGAACACGATGCGCATGCGCCGGAGATTCGGCACCGGCCTGCCTGACGCATTCGACAGGGCACTGGAGGAGGGAAGCGATGACGACGATCCGCGGGCTGCTCGGCGCGATGATGGTGCTGGCGTTCTTCGGCGTGGCGATGGCGAAGCTGCCACCGGCGCCGCCGCTCACCGATCCGCAGAAGGTCGCCGCCGCGGAGAAGAAGGCAAAGGACGCGGTTGCGGCCGAGGCGACGAAGGTCGTCCACACCCGCGCTGAAGACCGGACCGCCGCCCGCTATTACGCGGAGATGAGGGCGAAGGGCAAGGCGGTGGCGCCGCCGCAGATGGCGGCAACCAGCCCGACGGGGCCTGCGGTGTCGCGGCAGCCGGAAAAGCAAGGGGCGCATTCACCGCCGCAGACGAAGCGATAGGCGCCGCGCACGGCAAGGGGGACGGGGCGCTTCGCGCCTCGTTTTTTTTAAGGCGGCCGGTTCAGCGCGGAACGGCGCCGCCGGGGCCCGCGATCGTTCGCAGCGGCGATTGCGCGAGGAGATCGTCGGTCCACAGCGCATAGCCGTCGTCGCTCGGGTGCAGGCCGTCGGCGGCGTTGAAGCGCTCGGGTTGTCGCGCGAACGGATCGTCGGCGCGTTCGCGATAGAGCGTCACGTAGTGCGCGCCGTGGCGTTGCGCCGCCTCGCGCACGATCGCATGGAGCGTGCGCGAACGCGCGCTCATGATCCACGACAGCGGCGCGAAGAAGAACGGCGCATTGCCGACATTGCCGGCCGGCAGCAGGACGACCATCGGGGCGAGTTGCGATGCGCGCGCGACCGCGCCTTCGACGTTCGCGCGAAGCTCCGTCTCGCGCGTCAGGAAGATGACGTCGTTCCCGCCGGCCATCACCAGCACCGCGTCGTAACGATCCGCGCGCACCGCATCCAGCTGCCCGATCACGTCGGCGAAGCGCGCGCCGTTGGCGCCCTGGTTGTCGACGCGAAGGCCGGGCATGGCCGCGGACAGCCGCCCGGCGACGCTCGCGGTCGGAGACGTCGCACCGGTGCCCACGGCCGTGCTGTCGCCAACGATCAGGAGACGCGCGGCGGCGTTTCGCGGTCGCGCTTCGAACGGCTCGCTCGCCGCGGCGAGGGCGCGACCCTTGTCGATGCGCCAGGCGGCGCAGCCCGATAGCACGAGCATGGTGGCGACGAGCGCGCCCGACAGCGCCAAAAGCACCGGGTGGGCGCGCACGCGATCCGCCACACGGCGGGACGAACGCGTGCTCACCACCACGCTCGCATCGCGCGCGGCGTCATGTCGTGCATGCCGTGTTCCTTACGAAGCGTGCAGGAGCGCGTCCAGCGCGCTCGGGCCGGCCATCTTGTCGATGCAGTCGTCGAAGCCGGCGTTGAGCGACAGGCGGCGCGTGGTCTCGTCGAGCGTCATGCCCGAGAGCATCACGAGCCGGATCGCCTTGGTCGCAGGCCGCGACTTCAGCGTGCGCGCCACCTGATAGCCGTTGACGGTGGGAAGGTGGATGTCGATCAGCGCGACGTCCGGAAGCCGCGACTCCGCGAGCTTCACCGCTTCCTCGCCGTTCGCCGCGGGGATCACGTCGTAGCCGAGCTCGGTGAGCGCCTCCGCGTACGTGGTGCGCAGTGCGACGTTGTCGTCGACGAGCAGGATCTTCATCGGCAGGTGTGCATCCTTGCCGTTCGCCGCGCCGTGCGCGGACGTCGCCTTCGCCTGTCCGTTGGCTTGCGCCTCGGGGACGGAAACTCCGGCGACCGCGCCCGGGTCGGTCCCGCTCGTGAGCGTCAGCACGAACTCGCGCATGCCGCTCGCCGGATCCTCGTTCGCGACCAGCGAGCCCTGCTGCTGCTCGGCGATCTGGCGCGCGGTGCGCAACGCCATCAGGCCGAGGCCCGACGGCGCGCGGAACGAATCGAATGCCGCAGAGACCTCGGCTACGGGCTTCATGACCGGGAAGCGAACGTGCACGCGCGCGTGTCCCGCCTCGCGCTCGACGGTGACGTCGACGTCACCGTTCTCGGCGCAAGTGACGCGCGCGTGCTCGAGGACCGACGAGAGCATCGTCATCGTCTGCTCGTGATCGACGTTGACGAAGAGGGGGTCGCTGGCCGGCGCCACGCGAATGCGCGGCGTCGCGCGCGCATCGGTCGCCTTGACGCGGGCGATCGCCTCGTCGATCAACGTCGCGAGCGGGTGCGTCGTGAGGTCGAGCGACAGCGTCCCCGTCATCGCACGATCGGCGGTGACGAATGCGTCGATCGTCTGCAGCGCCGCATCGAGGCTGCGCCGGATGTGCTGCAGCGCTTTCTCGAGCACGACCGGATCGGAGCCGCGCACGTGCAGCACGTCGGACGCCGACCGGATCGGGCTGATGGCATTGCGCAGCTCGTGCGCGAAATCGCGAATGAGGGAGGGGCTGTCGCTCATGGGAGGCTCGAAGGGAATCGCGACAGCCTAGGATGGCGGCCGGGCCGTTGCAACTTGTGGGAGGCCGAAGCGGCTGTAGGCGCAATCCTACAGGGGTGCTGCCGATGTTCCGGATCGTTTTCGTGCGTGGCCGACCGACGCGAGATGAGGCGCACGTCCTCTAGCCTCCGACTGCGCCGAAGTCCATTCTTGGCGGCCCCGCGCATCCACGCGATTCAAAAAATCCTCGATGACCCGATCCGAAATCGTCGTTCTGCTCGCGCTGGGCGTCGCCGCGTGCTCGAGCGTCGCCAACCTGTCGGTCGAGCAGGGCATGGGACCGGAACCCGTGCTCCCTCCGCCCGATCGATCGCTCATCCCGACCGTCCAGGTTGCGACGGCGACCGGATGGCCGTCGGGCCGGACGCCGACGGCTGCACCCGGCCTGGCGGTGACACGCTTCGCCGGCGACCTCGACCATCCGCGCTGGCTGCTGGCGCTGCCGAACGGCGATCTGCTGGTCGCGGAAAGCAACGCCCCTGAGCGGCCGGCGGAGGGCACGGGGATCAAGGCGTGGTTCATGAAGCTCTTCATGAGCAGGGCGGGCGCCGGCAAGCCGAGCGCGAATCGCATCGTCCTGCTCCGGGACTCCGATGGCGACGGCGTCGCCGAGACCCGGAGCGTGTTCGCGGAGGGATTGAACTCGCCGTTCGGCATGGCGCTCGTCGGAAATACGCTTTACGTCGCCAATACCGATGCGATCGTGCGCTTCCCGTACACGCCGGGCGCGAACGCGGTCCCGGGACCCGCGACCAGGGTGACCGACCTTCCCGCGGGGCCGCGCAACCACCACTGGACCAAGAGCCTGATTGCGTCGCGGGACGGCTCGCGACTGTATGCCACGGTTGGATCGAACAGCAATGTCGCGGAAAACGGCATCGCCGCGGAAGAAGGGCGCGCTGCGATCTGGGAGGTGGATCCGGCGACCGGCAGCAAGCGCCTGTTCGCCACCGGGCTGCGCAATCCCAACGGACTCGCCTGGGAGCCGGATTCGGGCGCGCTGTGGACCACGGTCAACGAGCGCGACGAGCTCGGCAGCGACCTCGTGCCCGACTACATGACCTCGGTGATGGACGGCGGGTTCTACGGCTGGCCGTACAGCTACTTCGGCCAGGTCGTCGACACGCGCGTCGAGCCGCAGCGCGCGGACCTCGTAGCGCGCGCCATCAAGCCCGACTACGCGCTCGGCCCGCACACGGCGTCGCTGGGCCTCGCGTCGTCGCGCGGCGCGCGGTTGCCGGACGGTTACGCGAACGGCATGTTCGTCGGCCAGCACGGCTCCTGGAACCGCAGGCCGCCCAGCGGCTACAAGGTGATCTTCGTGCCATTCGCCAATGGCCGGCCCAACGGCCCTCCGCGCGATGTGCTGACCGGCTTCCTCTCGGAGAGCGGCGACGCGTGGGGACGCCCGGTCGGCGTCGCGATCGATACGCGCGGCGGCTTGCTGGTGGCCGACGACGTCGGCAACGCGGTGTGGCGCGTGACGGCGGTGCGTTAGGTGTGAAGTCCCAGTCAGGCCGCCTTCGGCAAGCCTCGGTTCGCCGGCGTTGACGGGCCTCGGCGGCCGTTCGCCGAGACGTCGGGTATCGTGTGCCGATGTCGCCCGCGGACGCGCTACGCACCCTGACGGCCGCTCGGGCCCCGTTCGGCGCGGGGTGTCGTGCTACGCGTTCGCCCGCGCGCGCACGGAGATTTCCGCTCATCCTGATGGCCGCCTGCATTGCATGGGCCACATTCGACGCGTCCGCAGCCCGTGAAGCGATGCGCGCACCGGATCGCGACGCCGCGACCGGCTCGACCGACGATGCGCTGGTCCGTGCACAGGCCGACGGCGATCCACGCGCGGAACTCACCGCCCGACTCGATCTCGCGAGCCGCGCAATCGCGGAAGGGCGGTCCCGCGATGCGATCGCGCAGTTCCGCGCATTGGCGGCGTTCTACCGGCGCGGTGGCGACATCGCATCGGCCGCCGCAGCGGATCTCGAAGTGGCGCGACTCCTGGTGTCGCTCGGGCGGTTCGACGACGCATTCGCGGCACTGGCGCCGTCCGAAGGACACGAGCATGAGAGTCCCCGGCTGGCGCAACGTACCGGGATCCGCGTCGCCGCATTCGAGCGAACGGGTGACACGCCTGGCGCGCGCACCGCGCTCGCGGCGGTCAACCGGAACGTGGCTCGCGGCGATTGGGAGAAGTTCCTCGCGAGCGACGCGCAGCGACTCGGCGTCGCTTACGGATGGCCGACGCCGGATGCGCGGACGATCGCGCTGATCCTGGCGGCGGAATGGATCGGTGTCGGCGCGCTCGTCGCCTTCCTGGTTCGGCGCTCGGGCAAGCGCACGCGAGGTGTTTCCGCGGCCGCTTGAGGGCGGTCGTCGCGCGACGAGCGATCGCGACACCGGGCGCGCAACGAAAACGGGCGAGGTGATGCTGCGCTCCTACCCCTCTTGCGAGATGAACGCGTATCCAGTATCCACGCGGTTCAATTCGCCCCGGAACGACGACGAGGCATGCTTGCTGCCGATGGAGAATCCGGCTTGAGCTTCGTGGGGACGCCGGGCCTGGCTTATCGGCTCCCGGCTTCGCCACCTCGGGAAGCGCCGCCGCCGGTGCCCCCGCCACCACGTGCGGGATACATTCCAGATTCGTTGCCCGGCTCCGAGCGGCCACCACCCGAACGCCCTTGATGGCCGCCGCCTCCACCCTCGTAGCCCCACACACCGAAGACGGAAGATCCTCCGGAGGAATTGTCGGTCGCAAGGTTGGCGCAGCCGCCGAGCAGCGCGGCACCAAGCGTTGCCGCAACGATCAGTATTGCCTTCATCGTGGACCTCCGGAATGGACGATCAGTCACTTCTCCGTACCAAGCGATGCTAGGCCATTTCTTCCAGGCCAAGTTGAACGGCCGTACAGGCCGGGGCGATTGGATGCCTCTCCTTTGCGCGGTGCCCGTGTTGCAACGGTCGCAAAGAGTTCCTCTGCCGGAATCAACTGCCTTTCTTGAGAAGGCTGGCAAGGGCCGCCCCGATAACAAACGCCCCCACTTGCCTAGTCCGACCTAAGGACCGCTGATTGATACGGATCCGAAGGCGCAGAAGCCGAATGTGAGCCATCCGGCGTGGGCCTTGGAAACAACAAACGAAAAACGCCCAGAATTTCAGGCGTTTAGCTGAAGACGGTTGGCGGAGAGAGAGGGATTCGAACCCCCGTTAGGTTGCCCTAAACCTGATTTCGAGTCAGGCGCCTTCGACCACTCGGCCATCTCTCCGGCAGCCGGTGATTATACCCGACGTCGCCAGGGTCACCGCGAGCGGGGGCGGCGACGCGCGCGATCATGGGTGGTCGGACCGCGACCCCGTCGCACGGCGCGGATCAGCGTCGCTCGTAGATCGCGAAGAACGAGTGCTGCGAAACGGCGATTCCGGCGACTTCGGCGTCGAGCGTGCCACGCCGGACGAGCAGGAAGCACGCATCGAGGGCTTTGGCGATATCGATGTCATCGTCCACCCATCCGTCATCGCCGGGTACCGCGCGACGATGGTTGTTCACGACCAGCAATCGTCCGCCAGGACGCAAGGATGCGAGCAAGCGCGCGATGTCGACATCGGGAGACATGCAATGCTGCAGCACCCAGCATGCAATGGCGGCATCGACCTGCATTCCGGCCCCGTTCCGCGCGTCGAGCGCAACCGGGTCGAGCGCTTCGAACGATCCAGACGAGACATACGCGATGGCGAGGCCGCGCATCGACGCGCTGATATCGACGCCGGTAACCATGCAGCCCGTTGACTCGATTACGCCCTTGGCGATGCGACCGATCCCGCACCCGTAGTCGAGAACTCGCGTGCGGGGGTTCAGCGCGAGCTCCCGGGACGCAAGGCGAACGATCCAGGGGGTTTCGCGATCCCATCGCGATTCGGTCGAATCGCCTCCTTCCGGCGTCAGGATGATGCGGCGCGCGCTTTTTTCGTCGGCCACGTCGAAGACGTCGGGGCGGTAACGAAGGACGGTGGGAGACGAGCGCGGCCCAGCGGTTGGTGGCAATGGCGCGCGCGATGGCTCCCGGTTTTGCCATGCGCGCCACAGATCCTTCAGTACGCGTCCGAGCACCCCGGAGGTTCCGTCAACCGGCTCGAGCGATCGGAATGTTGCGCAGGCGGTGAGCGATTCGCCGCGTCAGATCGGCGAGCAGAACGCCACGCCGTTGTTGCCTTCCGGCACCCATCCGCGGTTGATCATCGCGCGCTTCACCGACAGGTCGGGCGTGTGCCGGTGGTTCGCGTCCTGGCGATTGTCGAAGAAGCGGTGGATCGGGATCGTGCCCTCGCGGCAGGCGCCGCTGGCGTCGGGCACCTCGATCCAGAACGCCGCCGGCGATTCGAGCGCCCACACGCCGGCCCAGCGAGCCTGCACGAACTGGCATTCGGCCGCGCTCGCCGTGAAGAAATGCGAATCGATGATCCCGCCCGCGACGAACCGGCATACGGGCTTGACGCCGGGCGGCGCGAGGAACGAGTCCTGGTACCCGAAGAACACCGAGCCGGTGCGCTGCCAGACGGCGCGCAGGAACACGTCGAGGTACGCGACCTCGTTCGGGTCGGCCGTGATGAAGTAGTGGTCGATGTCGGCACGGTAGTACTCGATGACCGGAACCGCGTTCGGCGGGATCGTCGCGGTCGCCGCGAGCGTGCTCGCGACCGCGAGGCCCGCATCGAGGAGGCCCGCGCCGCACACGGGCCCCGCGCGACATTGCGCGCCGAGCGGGAACTCGCGCGTCGTGCCCTGGAGGATCGACAGCACGCGGCCAGCGGTGAGCGTCGCGTTGCGCGCGAGCATCAACGAGACCGCGCCGGTGACGAGCGGCGTCGCGAAGCTCGTGCCCGCCGCGATCGCGTAAGTCGGCGCGCCGGGCGTCGTCGCGCCTTCGGCGTAGGTCGAAACGATCAGCGAAGTCTCGTCGCCGCCGTCGCCGCCGGGCGCCGAGAGGTCGACACGCCTTCCGTAGTTCGAATAGCCGGTGCGGTCGCCGAGGCTGTTGCTCGCGCCGACCGTGACGACGCCGCTGCAACTCCCCGGCACGAAGTCCACTGCGTCGAGCGAGTCGTTGCCGGCCGCGACGATGACGACCGAGCCCTGCGCGAGCGCGTCGTCGATCGCTTCCTGCACGGCGGCCGAGCAGCTGCCGGAGCCGGCGAGGCTCATGTTGATGACGCGCGCGGGATTCGGGTTCGGCGGCACGCCCTGGATCTGCACGCCGGAGGCCCACAGCATCGCCTCGAAGACGTCGGCCTCGGTGCCGCCGCATTGCGCGAGCGCGCGCACCGGAAGGATCTTCGCCGCCCAGTCGACGCCGGCGATGCCGATGCCGTTGTTCGGATTCGCGCCGATCAGTCCCGCGACGAAGAGCCCGTGGAAGAAGCTGTCGAAGCCGGGCACGCCCTCGCCGCAATCGCCGGCGCCGGCCCAGTCGCCTTCGTCGCGCGGGTTCGGGTCGCGCCCGTCGCCGTCGCGCGCGCGCGCGGCGTCGGTGACGAAGTCGTAGCCGGGCAGCAGGCGCCCGGCGAGATCGGGATGGTCGACGATGCCGGTGTCGATCACCGCGACGGCCAGGCCCGCCGATCCTTGCTGGATGTCCCATGCGGCGGTGGCGTTCACGCCCGACACCGGATCGCTCAGCGACCACTGGATCGGGAAGAGCGGATCGTTCGGGACGAATTGCGGATACATGCGGCGAACCGGATCGGCGTACATCACCGCCGCATCCTGCTGCAACGCTTCCGCGAGCTCGGCGAGGCCGTCTGGCGTGCGCGCGACGGCGACCGCGACGAGCCATACGTTGCCGACCTTGCGCTCGGCGATGAGCGGCATGCCGACGCGCTCGGCGAAACGCGGCGCGAGCGCCGACCAGTCCTCCGAGACGCTGTCGGCGAGCCGGACCATCAGGTGGCGGCCAAGGCGGTTGTAGCGCGGGTCGCGCGCGGCGGTCTTCGTCACGGCGCGCGCAGGACGCACCGGTTCGGCCCACAGCACCGAGCGGTCCTCGCGCAGCGACTTCGCGATGCGCGCGGCGAGCGCCTCGTCGATCGGCGCCGGGGTCGTGAGCTCGAGCGCGCCGGTGCGCGTCGTGGCCGATAGCGCGAGCGTCGTGCCGGCGATGCGCTCGAGTTTCGCGTGCATCGCGTCGGACAGCGTTCCTCGCGGCGCGGCCGCCGGATGAAGCATCACGCGCAGTCCCGCGACCGTGCCGGCGAAGGCGGGGGCGGCGATCGAAGTCGCGAGCGCGAACGCCAGCGCAGCGAGCGCCGGGCGCGTGGCTTGGGGCGGGCGTGCGAGGGAACGGACCATGGACGTGCTCCTTCGGTCGATGCGCTTGCGGGACGTGCGGGCGGATCGATGACCGATGCAAGTTCGATGCCACGGCACCGCACGGTTCCCGCCCCGGACGGCGAGCCGACGCGGCCGGCCTGAGAAGCTCAACCCGCCTTGGCGGCCAGGTCGCGGACGAGCGCCTTTTTGTACGGAGACAGCGCCTGGACCATTTGCGCGAAGACCTTCGGGTTCGCGGCGATCACCTGGCCGCCGTAGAGGTAGTCGCCCTCGCCGGACAGGTCGCCGATCAGGCCGCCGGCCTCCAGCACGAGCAAGCTTCCCGCGGCCACGTCCCAGGGATTGAGGCCGACCTCGAAGAAGCCGTCGTAGCAGCCTGCGGCGACGTAGGCGAGATCGAGCGCGGCGGCGCCGGGCCGGCGCATGCCCGCGGTCAGCGTGATCATCTCGCGCATCATCGCGAGGTAGGTGTCGAGGAAGCTGCCGTCGCGGAACGGGAAGCCGGTGCCGATCAGGCACTCGCGCAGGTGGTGGCGCTTCGACACCCGGATGCGCCGGTCGTTGAGGAACGCGCCGCGCCCGCGCGTCGCGGTAAAGAGGTCGTTGCGCACCGGGTCGTAGATGACGCCCTGCGTCACCACGCCTCGGTACGCGAGCGCGATCGACACGCAATACTGCGGGAAGCCGTGCAGGAAATTGGTCGTCCCGTCGAGCGGGTCGATGATCCAGACGTGCTCGGCGTCGACGTTCTGCCCTTTCGCCGTGCCTTCCTCGGCGAGGATCGCGTGGCCCGGATAGGCGCCGAGCAGCGTCTCGACGATCACCGCCTCCGCCGCATGGTCGATCTCGCTCACGAAATCCTTCGGTCCCTTCGAGCTGACCTTGAGGAGGTCGAGGTCGCGGGCGCCGCGGTTGATGAGCGTGCCGGCGCGGCGTGCCGCCTTGACCGCAATCGTGAGCATCGGATGCATGGCGGGAGTCGCGCGTCGCGCGGAGCGCGGAAACGGAAGAGGAAACCCCGCTATTCTACGCAGGTCGCCCGACCGTTCCCTCGAACCACATGAACCCGCTCGACCGCGTGCGCGTCGTGCTCGTCGCGCCCACCCATCCCGGCAATGTCGGCGCGTCCGCGCGCGCGATGCTCACGATGGGCATCGCGCGACTCTGGCTCGTGTCGCCCGCGCGCTTTCCGGATCCAGAAGCGACGGCGCTCGCGGCCGGAGCCACGACAGTGCTCGACGGCGCGCGCGTCGTCGCCACGCTCGACCAGGCGCTCGACGGTGTCGCCTGCGCGATCGGCTACACCGCGCGACCGCGCGGATTCGCGGGCGACGTTCGAGCGGCGCGCGAAGCCGCGGGACTCGCGATCGCTTCGGCACGCGCGGGCCACGAGGTCGCGCTGGTGTTCGGCACCGAGATGTCGGGCTTGTCGAACGAGGAGCTCGCCCGCTGCACGACGGCTGCGACGATCGCGACGAATCCGGCGTTCGCTTCGCTCAACCTGGCGGCGGCGGTGCAGGTCGCCGCATACGAGGTTCGCGTCGCGGCCGCAGGCGGCGCCGTGTGGAACGCGCCGCGCTTCGCGCCCGCGACCGCCGATGCGATCGAAGGCCTGCACGCGCACGCGGGGCGCACGTTGGTCGCGATGCGGATCCTGCATCCGCGGATGCCGCGCCGGCTGATGCCGCGCCTGCGGCGCCTCTTCGCGCGCGCCGGCCTCGAGCGCGAGGAAGTGAACATCCTGCGCGGCGTCCTCGCGCGCATCGACCAGTTGATCGAGCGGGCGCGGTGAAGGCGGTTGCGAAATCGTTGCGGTCGCTGGTCGCGGTCGGCGCGGCGTGGCGCGTGCCGCGTGCCGCGGGCGTGGCCGACGATCGCGCTACCGGCGACACCGCGTGCCGTAATTGCGGGGCTGACGCGCCGGGAAGCTTCTGCCCGGCCTGCGGCCAGGAAACGTCGCTGCGGCTTCCGAACGCACGGCAGTTCATGGGCGAAGCCACGGGACGCTATGTCGCATTCGACGGCCGGATGTGGCGAACGCTATTCCCGCTGCTGTTCCGGCCCGGGTTCCTGACGCGTGAGTACCTGGCTGGACGCCGTCGGCGCTACGTGCGGCCCGGGCGCCTCGTGCTGGTGCTCGCGATCGTGCTGTTCGCGGTCGCGCGCTGGCTTACCGTTCCGTCCGAGGTGATCCGGATCGGAGCGGACGAGCAGGCCGCATCCGAAGCCCCCGCGAATCCCGGCACGACGCCCGCGACGGCGAGCAGCGGTCGCGCGCCGGTCGGCAAGGCGCCCGACGCGACCGCGCGAAAGCCGGCGATCATCGAGATGGACAAGGAGCCGCTGAAGATCGGCGGCCCTTCGGGCGGCCTTACGATCGACGAGGGACTCAACGTGCGCTTCGACGGCCCTCCATCCGCGCTGGGCGAACGAATCGGGAAGCGCTTCGAGGGGTTCAATCAACTCGGCCGCGAGCAGAAGGAGCGCGAGATCATCGCGGGCATGATGCGCTACGGCCCGTACGCGCTCATCGCCTTGCTGCCTGCGTTCGCGCTGATGATGCAGATCCTCTACCTCGGGCGCTCGCGACGCTATCCGCTGCGCCCGCGAAGCTATGCCGAGCACCTGGTGTTCGGCGCGCACAACCACGCGTTCCTCGCGCTGGCGCTGACGCTAATGATCGCCGTGCCGTCGAGCATCGTGACCGTCGCGCTGGCGCTGTGGTGCGTGCTCTACCTGCCGGTTTCGATGCGCGCCGTCTACGGCGGGCGCTGGACCGGCGCGATCGCGCGCGCGTTCGTGACTACGATCGTCTATGCGGTGCTCTTCGTGATCGCCGTGCTGGCCCTGCTCGTCGCGGCGGTCGTGCTGCGCTGAGCCCGGGGTCTCAGGTGTGCGCGCCCAGCCACGAAACGATGTCGCGTGTCGCCGCCTCCCGCACGTCGTCGAGCAGCAAATGGTGGTAGGCGTGCGGGTAAGTCCGGAGCGTCTTGTCGCGCGATCCGGCGAGCGCGTGCAGCGCGATCGTGCCGTCGGCGGGCACCACGCGATCGGCGAGGCCGTGCAACAGCAGCATCGGGAGCATCAGGTCGTCGGCGTGGCGCATCACGCGCTCGATGCCCTGCATCGTCGCGGCGGCGAGCGCGGGCGTGATCCGCCCGATCTGCATCAAGGGATCATCGAGGTAGTCGGCAAGCGCCAACGGATCGCGCGCGATGCCGCTCACGTCGATGCGCGGGTCGATGCGCCAGCGCGGCAGGACGGCCGCGAGCAGCGGGACCAACCGCCTGAGGCGCGAGGCGGCGCCGTTCGTGTCGAGCGCGGGCGATCCGGCGACGATGCCGGCCAGCGAGTCGTGCGGCGCGAGCGACGATCCGAGCGCGAGGAGGCCGCCGAGGCTTCCGCCGATCGCGAACACCGGCCGGCCTTCGGCCTCGTCGGCGGCGAGCGCGATCGCGCGCGAGAGATCGTCCTGGAGCACCGAGAAATCGCGCGCGTAGAGGCGCGCGCCTTCCGAAACGCCGTGGCCGCGCAGGTCGAACGCGAGCACGCCATAGCCATGCGCGGCGAGCGTCTCGTAGAACGGCAGGTACGGCCGTGCGCGGCGGTGCTCGCCCAGTCCGTGCACGAACACGACCTGCGCGCGCATGCGGTTGGCCGGCAGCCACCGCTCGGCGGCGAGGTGCACGCCACCCGACGTCGCGACCGTGCGCGCGAGGCCCATCGTCAGGCGCTCACGCGATGGTGCGCACCAGCCAGAGCGAGATCGCCGGGAACAGGAGCAGCAGCGTCACGCGCACCGCGTCGGAAACGAGGAACGGCACGACGCCGCGGTAGGTCTCCGCCATCGGCACGTCGCGTGCGAGTCCGTTGACCACGTAGACGTTGAGCCCCACGGGCGGCGCGATGAGGCCGATCTCGACAACCATCAGCACGAGGATGCCGAACCAGATCGCCTTCTCGGTCGGATCGAGGCCGAAAAGCTCGAGGCCCATGACCGAAGGGAAGAGCACCGGGATCGTCAGCAGGATCATCGAGAGCTCGTCCATCACGCAGCCGAGCGCGATGTAGAAGAACAGGATGCCGACGACGATCAGGAGCGGTGGCAGGGCGAGGTGCGCGACGGCGTCCGCGAGCGCCGCCGGCAGTTGCGAGAGCGCCAGCGCCGAGTTCAGCATGTCGGCGCCGACGAAGATCATGAAGATCATGCCGCTCGTTTCCGCGGTCCCGAGGAGCGCGCGCTTGATCCCGGCGACGTCGAGCTCGCGCATGGCGATGCCCGCCACGAACGTCGCCACGGCGCCGACCGCCGCGCCTTCGGTCGGCGTGAAGACGCCGCCGTAGATGCCGCCGAAGACGACGACGAAGATCGCGGCGACCGGCCACACGCTTCGCATCGTCGCGAGGCGCTCGGACCATGGATGGCGCGGCTGCGCGGGACCCTGCGACGGATCGATGCGCACGACGACGCCGATCGCGATCAGGTAGCCGATCGCGGCGATGATGCCCGGGATCATCGCCGCCGCGAACAGCTTCGCGATGTTCTGCTCGGTGAGGATCGCGTAGACCACCAGCACGACGGAAGGCGGGATCAGGATGCCGAGCGTCCCGCCCGCCGCGAGCGTCGCCGTCGACAGCCGGCCCGAGTAGTTGTACGCCTTCATCTCGGGTAGCGCGACCTGCGCGACCGTGGCCGCCGTCGCGACCGACGAGCCGCAGATCGCGCCGAACGCGGCACACGCCAGCACCGCCGCCATCGCGAGCCCGCCGCGGAAATGCCCGACGAAGGACGAGGCGGCCTTGAACAGCGAGCGCGAGAGCCCGCCCTGCGTCGCGAACTGCCCCATCAGCAGGAACAGCGGGATCACCGACAGGTCGTAGACCGAGAAGCGCGCGTAGAGCGCCCCCTTGAGGTGCGACAGCAGCGGCAGCGTCCCGGAGAGCGCGATGTATCCGAGCGCGCCCGGCACGAACATCGCGATGGCGATCGGCACGCGGACCGCCATCAGCACGAGCATCGCGCCGAACAGGATGGCGCCGACGACCAGCGGGCTCATCGCAGCGCCTGGCGTGCGTGCTCGCGCGCGGACGCGAACGCGATGGTCGCCGTCAGCGCGATGCCCGGCACCATCGCCGCATACGCGTACCAGAGCGGCCAGCCCAGGATCGTCGTCGTCTCGCCGGCCTCGCGCATGCTGATCGTCCCGACGCAAAGTCGCCAGGCGAGCAGCGCCATCACGAGCGCGAGAAGTGCGGCGCCGAACGCGTCGAGCCACGCGCGTGTCGACGGCTTCACGCGTACCGTGAAGAAGTCGACGATGATGTTCGCGTGCCGCAGCTGCGTGAGCGGCAGGCACAGCGATACGAACACCGCGCCGGCGACCTGCACGAGCTCGTAGTCGCCCTGCAGCGGTTTCGACCAGATCGCGCGGCTCACGATCGACCCGACCGCGAGCATCGCGATGACGATGAAGATCGCGCCCCCCGCGTACGCGCACGCGGCGGCGGCACACGCGAGAATGCCGCGGGGCGGCGGCAGGTCGGCCGTCGGGATGTCCATCGTCGCGACGCGCGGGCGAAAAGCCGCCGCGCGGTCCCGGGCGCGCGCTACCGCGCGCCTTCGTACTTCTTGATGAGGTCGCGGGCCGATTGCAGGAGCATCCGGCCGTCATGTCCCCTGGCGGTGACGTCCTTCACCCATTCCTCGTCGAGGTTCGCGGTCGCCTTCTGCCAGTTCGCGAGCTCGGAGGCGGGGATCATCGTGAACACGTTGCCGTGGTCGAGCGCCTGCTTGCGCGCGGGAGGCGCGGAAGCGTCCCACTGCTTGCCGAACGCCTTCGCGGCGGCGGGGCCCGAGTTCTCGTCGATTACCTTCCTGAGGTCGGGCGGCAAGCTGTCGTACTTCGCCTGGTTCATCGCGAGCGTGAACACCGCCGTGTAGAGCGCGCGCGACTTCGGATCGGTCTCCGAATCGTATTTGGTGAGCTCATGCGCCTTGATCGACGGGATGACTTCCCACGGCAGCAGGTAGCCGTCGATGACGCCTTTCGACAGGGCATCGGCGAGCGCCGGCAGCGGCATCGCGACCGGCGAGGCGCCGAGCGCCGCGAGGAGCTTGTTGGTCTGCCGCGTCGGCGCGCGCATCTTGAGGCCCTTGAAGTCGGCCATCGTCTTGACCTGCCGCTCGCGCGTGTGCACGTAGCCGTTGTCGTGCACGTTCACGACGAGCATGCGGATGCCGGGAAATTCGCCGCGCGCGTGCTTGTCGAAATATTCCCACGCCGCCTGGCTCGTGGCCTCGGCCGATGCGGACATGAACGGCAACTCGAACACCTCCATCATCGGGAAGCGGCCGGCCGTGTAGCCTGGCAGCGTCCAGACGATGTCGGCGACGCCGTCCTTCGCCTGGTCGATCAGTTGCGGAGGCGTGCCTCCGAGCTGCATCGCCGGATAGATCTGGCACTTCATCCGGTTGCTCGATTCCTTCGCGATCCGGTCGCACCAGGGAACCAGCAGCGTCGACGGCGGCATGGCGCCGGGCGGCCAGAAATGGTGGACCTTGAGCGTGACGTCCTGCGCGAGCGCAGGGAGCGCGGCCAGTGCGAGCGCGGCGGCGACGAGACGGCGAGAGCGCATGGAATTCCTCCGAGGATCCGTCCGGATTGTTGCCCGGGCGGGGGGATGGCGTGCTGCGCGCGAGTGTAGCAAGGGCGGGCGATGCGAAGGCGAGAGGGCGGG
>JBDTNO010000050.1:0-17277 GCA_039933715.1 Betaproteobacteria bacterium | reverse complement strand
CGACGTGGCGTACGACACCAGGGCCTACAGCATCCGGTACAAGGACAGCGTCAACCTCGACGCCAGCGGCGGCAACATCCACAAGAACTACAACGGCTGGATCGAGAACCTCGATCGCGGCATCCGCTCGGAGCTTCTGCGCCAGTAGCGGCGACGTCGGTCCGCCGGCGCCGGCCGCGGTCGGCGCCTCGCGGGAACGGCGGAGATGTCGGTCGAATCCACCATCGTCGACATGACCGAATTCGAGCGCGAGGTCGCCGGCCTCGTCATCGAGGCCCTGCGCCTCGAGATCACTGCCGACGCGTTCGCCGTCGAGGCGCCTCTGTATGGCGGCGATCTCGGGCTCGATTCGATCGACATGCTCGAAATCGCGCTCGCGGTGTCGAAGCGTTACGGGGTCGAGATCCAGTCCGACGACGTCGACACGCGGCGCATCTTCGGCTCGTTGCGGGCGCTGGCCGAGCACGTGGGCGCGCGTCGCGTCCGCTGACGCGACGCGCGCGACGGTGACGTTGCCGTGCGCGGCGATTGCGGTGAACGCGCCGATTCCATGCGAACCGGCAAACTGACCCTCTGGATCGTCGCGCTCGCGGCCGTCGCCGTCGCGGCGCGCCTCGCCGATCCGCGGATCGCGCACGCACTGCCCGTCCTCCTCAACCTCGGCCTGGCGGCCCTGTTCACATGGACGCTTCGTCGCGGCTCGGCCCCGATGGTCTCGCGATTCGCCCGGCGCGAGCGCGGCACGCTGGAGCCCGAGCTCGTCGGCTACACGCGCACGCTGACGGTCGTGTGGGTCGCATTCTTCCTCGCGATGGCCGCCGTGGCCGCGGGGTTGTCGCTGGCGGGGTGGACGATCGCGTGGCTCGTGTTCGTGCTGTTCGGCAACTACGCGCTCGTCGCCGCGCTGCTGGTCGGCGAGTACCTGGTTCGGCGGCGACGCTTCGCGCATCTTCGCCACGCGCCACCGACCGAGATGTGGCGCCACGCCCGCGCCGAGCTGCGGCGCGATTGACGTCGTGACGACGCGCCTCCTCGAGGGCCACCGGCCGGACGCGACGGTCCTGCACGTCCACGAGGGCACGCGGTCGCGCGCGGTCGCGGCAGCGGGCCTGGTCGGAACGGTCGAGACGCTCGCCGCGCGCCTTCCGCGCCGCCGCTACGCGATCCAGCGCTGCGAGCGCACCGCGTCGCTGCTGCTTTCGACCTGCGCCGCCTGGTGCGCCGGCCAGACCGTCGTGATGCCGCCGACGCGCCTCGACGCCGACCGCGACGCGTTGCTCGCCCGTTTCGCCGATGCCTACGAGCTCGTCGACGACGCCACGGCGCCCACGCCGTCGGTGGCCGGCCACGTTTCGTTTGCCGTCGACGTTGCCGGGCTGCTGGACGAAGGTGCGACGCGCTGGCCTCCCCCGGCGATTTCCGACGACCTCGTCGCCGCGATGCTGTTCACGTCGGGATCGACGCGTGTCCCGCGTCCGGCGCAGAAGACGTGGGGGTCGCTGTGCCGCGGTGCGGACGCCCTCGCGCGGACGCTGGGCCTCGCGCCGGGCGCGTACACGCTGGCCGGCACGGTCAATCCGCAGCACATGTTCGGGCTGGAGGCGACAATCATGGCGACGCTGCGCACCGGATGCGCTCTCGACGCCGCGCGGCCGCGCTACGGCGCCGATCTCGCGGAGCTCGCGCGTCGCGCGACGCAAGCGCGGCTGCCGCCCTTGTGGCTCGCGACGACGCCGCTGCATCTCGAGCACTTCCATCGATCGCTGCGCGAGCCGCCCGCGATCGCGCGCATCGTCGTGTCGACGATGCCGATGCCGCGCGAGCTGGCCGCGCAGGTCGAGGCCGACTGGTCGGCGCGGGTCGACGAGATCTACGGCAGCACCGAATGCGGGATGATCGCCACGCGGCGGACCGCGGCCGACGAGACGTTCACGGTTGCTTCGGGCCTCGAGCTTGCGATTGCGCCCGACGGGGCCGCCGTGGTGTCCGGCGGCCAGCTCGATGCGCCGGTCGCGCTGGACGACGATCTCGCGTGGGAAGACGAGCGGAACCGGCGATTCGCGCTGCGCGGACGCAGGAGCGACATGGTGAAGGTCGCCGGCAAGCGCACGACGCTGGGCGCGCTCGGCGATCACCTGCGCCAGGTCGACGGCGTCGTGGACGGCGTGTTCTTCCCGGGCGCGTTGCAACCCGGCAGGCTGTGCGCGCTCGTCGTCGCGCCGACGCTGGACGAAGCGGAGTTGCGCCGCCGCCTCGCCGAGCGCATCGACGCGGCGTTCATGCCGCGTCCGATGATCCTCGTCGACGCGTTGCCGCGCGACGACCGCGGCAAGCTCGCGCTGACCGAATTGCACCGGATGATCTCCGAACCCGGCGACGCGGGCACGGCGGCCGCGCTCGACGCACGGGACCTGCGCTGCGAGCGCATCGCGCGCGAGCTCGTCGTCGACGCCGATCACCCGAGCCTGGCCGGCCATTTCCCGGGCCATCCGGTCGTGCCTGCCGTCCTGCTGCTCGCGCAGGTGGAAGCCGCGCTGCGCGACCGGGGCTTGCGTGTCGTCGCGTGCAGGCACGTGAAGTTCATCGCGCCGGTGCTGCCGGCGCAGACCTACGCGCTCGACGTGTCGCTGGGCGACCTCGACGCGGTGAAGTTCACACTGAGGCTTCCCGCCGGTGTCGCGGTCATCGGGACCCTGCGATGCGCGGCCAGATAGACGTGCGCGGGCACCCGATGCCGCGCTGGCGCTCCCAGCGCGAGCGCGGCTCGCCCGCTCTGATGGCGTTCGTCGCGGGCGTCGCGTTGCGCGTCGGCCGGCCGGCCGCGGCGACGCTGCTGCCGGTCATCTGCGCTTACTTCATGCTGTTCTCCAGGCACGCGAGGCGCGCCTCGCGCGGCTACCTGACGCGGGCACTCGGCCGTCCCGCCGGGTGGCGCGACATGTACCGGCAGTTCCACTGTTTCGCGACGACGATCCTCGACCGCGTGCTGTGGCTCGCCGGGCGCGTGGACGAGTACGCGATCGAGATGACGGGCGTCGAGGCGCTCGACGACGCGCTGCGCGAGGGCCGCGGATGCCTGCTGGTCGGCGCCCATTTCGGCAGCTTCGAGCTCCTGCGCGTGCTCGCTACCACCCGTCCGGGCATGCGCGTGCGCGCATTGATGCATCCGCACAACGACCGCAAGCTCGCCGGCGTGCTCGGCCGGGACGTGGCCGTGCGCACCGACCCGATCATCGAGCTCGGTCGCCCGGAGACGATGCTCGAGGTGCGCGACGCGCTGGCCGGCGGCGCGATCGTCGCGATGCTCGCCGACCGCTCGCCCACCGACGCCGACATGGCGCCTTGTCCGTTCCTCGGCGCACCGGCGGATTTTCCGCGCGGTCCGTTCAAGCTGGCCGCGGTGCTGGGCGCGCCGATCGTGCTGTTCCGCGCGACCTGGCACGGCGGGCGTCGCTACCGGATCGCGTTCGAGGCGTTCGGCACCGTGCCGTCCGGAGCGCGCGGCGACGTCGATCCGGCGTGCGCCCGCTACGCGATCTGGCTCGACAACGCGTGCCGGGCGTCGCCGGAGAACTGGTTCAACTTCTACGATTTCTGGGCGAGCGCGGCCGACCGGAATCGAGAGAAGCAACCCTCGTGAGCGCCGCGCGGGGGCTCGCGGTCTCGATCGCGCTCGCGCTCGCGGCATCGCCCGCGTGCGCCCTCGATCTTCGCGACATCGCCGCGACGCTGGGCGCCGTCGACCAGAGCCGCGTGCGCTTCGTCGACGTGCGCACGATCGCGTCGCTCGGTACACCGGTCGAGCGGCGCGGCACGCTCGCCTACGCGAAGCCGTCGACGCTCGAGATGGTCGTCGAGACGCCGCTCGCCGAGCGCCTCAGCATCGTGGGCGGCACGATGACGATCGAGTCGCGCGGCGCCACGCGCGTCGTCGACCTCTCGCGGGGTGAGCCGCTCTTCGCCTGGATCGAGGGCATCCGCGCGACGCTTGCCGGCGACGAGGCCGCGTTGCGCAAGCATTTCGATCCTACGGTGTCGGGCACGATCGACCGCTGGACGCTTCGGCTCGCTCCGCGCGACTTGCGCCTTCGCTCGCTGGTCGCGGGGATCGCGATTTCCGGCGAGCGGGAGCGCGTCCGCGTCATCGAGGTCGAGGAAGCTTCGGGCGACCACTCGGTGATGACGCTGACGCCGATCGCCGCGGCAGGCCGATGAGCGCCCGCGCGCGCGCAATCGCGATCGCGCTCACGCTCGCGCTTCTCGCCGGCGGATATCTCGCGCAGCGACTGGTCGTCGAGTCCGATTTCGCGGCGTTCCTGCCGCGCGGCGCCGACGCGCGTCAGCGATGGATGCTCGACCAGCTTCGCGACGGTCCGGCGGCGCGCCTGATCATCGCCGGCATCGCCGGCGGGACCGCGGACGAGCGCGTCGCCGCGAGCCGCGCGCTGGCCGACGCGCTCGCCGTGCGTCCCGAGTTCGCCTACGCGAGCAACGGCAGCCTCGAGGTCGCGCAGAAGGACCTCGACGCGCTCGCCCGCCATCGCTACGTGCTGGGCGCGGACCTGACGGCGTCGCGATTCACGGAATCCGGCCTGCGCCAGGCGCTGGTCGACGGCATCGGCACGCTCCAGAGCACCTTCGCGGTCGTCGAGAAGCAGTTCCTGTGGCGCGACCCGACCGGCGAGACGATGAGCCTGTTGAAACGCCTCGCGCGGGACATGCGGATCCGGCGCGAGCAGGGCGTGTGGGTCGACGCGAGCGGAGCGCGCGCGCTCCTGCTGCTGCAGACGACCGCCACGGGCTCCGACCTCGACGGACAGGCGGCCGCGATCGCCGTGCTCGAGCAGGCGTTCGCGCGCCTCGCGTCGGCCGGCCAGACGATCGTCTATTCGAGTCCCGGCGCGATGGCGGTGACGAGCCGCGCGATCGTCGAGCGCGACGCCATGCGCGTGTCGCTGATGTCCGCGACCGGCGTGCTGCTCGTGCTTCTGATCGCTTACCGCTCGCTGCCCGTCGTCGCGATCGCGATCGTCGCGGCGGCGCTCGGCCTGGTCGCGGGGGTGGCGGTCGTGCAGGCCGTGTTCGGCTCGGTGCATGCGATCACGCTCGCGTTCGGCGCGACGCTGCTCGGCGAGGCGGTCGACTATCCGAGCTACCTGCTGACGTCGGGCGCCTCGTCGTTCGCGGAAGGGGGGCGCCGGCACGCGGTGGCTCGCGCGATGTTCCTCGCCGTCGCGACGACGGCCTGCGGCTCGCTCGCGCTCCTGATGTCGGGATTCGACGGCCTGATCGAGCTCGGATTGCTGACGGCGGTCGGCATCCTCGCCGCCGGTGCGGCGACTTGGTGGCTCGTACCCTCGCTGGTCCCGTCCGGCTGGACGTTTCGCGCGTGGTCGTTCGGCCATCCGGAGACCGCGTGGCGTCTTCCCGTCGGCGCGACCGTCGCCGCGTTCGTTGCACTGACGCTCGCGGCGGTCGCGGTCCTCGCGTGGCGCCCGCTCTGGGACGACGACCCGGCGCGCATGAATCCGTTGCCGGCCTCGCTCGCCGCGCAGGATCGGCAACTTCGCGAAGCGGTCGGCGCGCCGGATGCGCGCTACGTCGCGCTGGTGCGAGGGGCGACGGTCGAGCAGGCGCTCGAGCGCGCGGAAGCGCTCGGCGGGCCGCTGGCCGACGCGGTCGCGCGGCACGAGCTCGGCGGCTACGCGCTCGTCACCGACGACCTGCCGAGCGAGGCCACGCAACGCCGTCGGCTGGCGATGCTTCCCGAGCCCGATGTCCTGCGCGCGCGTCTTCGCGAGGCGCAGCGGGGATTGCCGTACCGTGCGGATGCGTTCGCGCCGTTCGTCGAGGACGTGCGCGACGCGAAGGCGGCGCCGTTGCTGAAAGCCGCCGACTACGCGGGCACCGGGATCGGTCTTCGCGTCGCATCGCTCGTCGCCGACGCCGGCGGCGAGGCGCGCGTCCTCGTGCCGTTGTCCGGCATCGCCGATCCCGGCGCCTTGCGCAGGACGCTGACGAGCGGCCGCGATCATGTCGAGATCGTCGATCTGCGTGGCGAGGTCGGTGCGCTGCTCGGCGCGTTCCGCGAGCGCGCGATGATCGCGACCGGTCTCGGCGTGACCATGATCTTCGCGATCCTGGCGATCGGCCTGCGCTCGCCGTCGCGTGCTGCGCGCGTGGTGGCGCCGGCGATCCTCGCCGCGCTGTGGACGCTCGCCGCGATCGCCGGGACCGGTCACGCGCTCACGATCTTCCACCTGATCGCGGTGCTGCTGGTGATCGGCGTCGGCGTCAACTACATGCTCTTCCTGTTCCCGGCGGCAGGCGAGCGCATCGCCGGCACGGCGCTCGCGTCGCTCGCGGTCGTCAGCGCGACGACGCTTTGCGCGTTCGGATCGATGGCGACCTCGTCGATCCCGGTGTTGCGCGCGCTGGGCGTCACGGTGACGCTCGGCGTGGTCGCGACGCTGGTCGCCTGCGCGCTCCTCGTCGGCGCGATGCGGAGCCGGACGTGACGCGCGCACCCGCCGCTCTCCCGCACCTCGCGATCACGGCATCGACGCTGACGACCGCATGCGGCGTCGGATGGTCGGCGCACCGCGCTGCGCTACGCGAGAATCGCAGCGGGTTGCGCCCGAACGATTTCGAGCCCGCGGCCGGCCTCGAGACCTGGATCGGTCGTGTCGACGGGCTCGAAGCGATGCCGCTGCGCGAAGGGCTCGCGCGCTACGATTGCCGCAACCACCGTCTCGCCCGCCTCGCTGCCGGTCAGGACGGTTTCCCGCGCGCCGTCGAGCGCGCGCGGGCGAAGCACGGCGAGGCGCGTATCGGTCTCTTCGTCGGCACGAGCACGTCCGGCATCCTCGACACCGAGCTGGTCGCGCGGCGGCAGGGACCACGGGGCCCGTGGGCGTTCGACGCGGATCACTACCGCTACCGGCATGGAATGGCGGCGCTGGCGCGGTTCCTGCGCGAGGTGCTCGGCGTCGCCGGCGTGTCCGCCACCGTCTCGACCGCATGCTCGTCGAGCGCGAAGGTGTTCGCGATGGCGCAGCGCGCGATCGGCGCGGGCCAGTGCGACGCCGCCGTCGTGGCGGGCGTGGACAGCCTCGCGTTGTCGACGTTGCAGGGCTTTCGCGCGTTGCAGCTCCTGTCGAAGCAGCCGTGCCGGCCCTTCGCGGTGGACCGCGACGGACTGTCGATCGGCGAAGCCGCGGGATTCGCGCTCCTCGAGCGCGACGGCGACGCAGGCGCGACGCTGATCGGCACCGGCGAGAGCTCGGACGCCTTCCACATGTCGTCGCCGTCGCCGGAGGGCGAGGGCGCGCAGATGGCGATGCACGCAGCGCTCGATGCCGCCCGCGTCGCGCCGCGCGATATCGACTACGTCAACATGCACGGCACGGGCACGCCGGCGAACGACGCAGCCGAGGCCGCCGCGGTTCGCGCCGTGCTCGGGGGCGATGTGCCGTGCAGTTCGACCAAGGGCTGGACCGGCCACGCGCTCGGCGCCGCCGGCATCGTGGAAGCGCTCGACGCGCTCGACGCGATCGCGAGCGGCACGATCCCGGGCAACCTGGGCGGCGAAGCGGTCGACCCGCGCGTCGCGTGCCGGATCGAGCGCGCAACGCGCGCAGGTGCGGTGCGCCGGGCGATGAGCAACTCGTTCGGCTTCGGCGGCAGCAACTGCTCGCTGGTGTTCGGCGCGCCATGAGCACGCGTCTTGCGATTCGCGGCGTCGGTGTATTGGCTCCGGGCCTCGAAGGTTGGAGCGCGGCGCGCGACGTGCTCTGTGGCGACGCGGCATGGCGCGACCAGCCGGTCGCGTCGCCGGACGTGCAACAGCTTCCGATCACCGAGCGGCGGCGTGTGAACGCGACGTCGCGCTGGGCGATCGCGGTCGCCGACGAAGCGGTCGCGAGCCTCGACGCGTCGACGCGCGCGACGCTCTCGGCGGTGTTCGCGTCGGCCGACGGCGACGGCGACGTCCTCGACCAGACGCTCGCGGCGCTCGCGGCCGCCGAGCCGACGCTGTCGCCGACGCTCTTCCACAACTCGGTCTTCAACGCTCCGGTCGGCTACTGGTCGATCGCCACGCGCTCGCGCGGGTGGGCGACGATGATCTGCGGCGGCGAAGGGTCGGCTGCCGCGGCGCTGCTCGAAGGCGCCTCGCAGGCGTACGCCTCCGGCGGCGCGGTCCTGTGCGTGTGCGTCGACCTTGGCTATCCCGGGCGCCTCGCGGGACTGCACGCGCCCGGACGTTCGTTCGCCTGCGGCATCGTGCTCGACGCGCAACCAGCGGCCGGCGGCGCGTGGGGGTCGCTGGCGATCGGTGCCGGGATCGTTCCGTCCGCCGGGCGTACCGCGACGGACGCCCCGCTCGCGGCGTTCGAGGGCAACGCTGCCGCCGAGCTGATCCCGGTGCTCGCGCGGATCGCCCGGCGCGAGAGCGGTGTCGTCGCTCTGCCCTATTTCGACGGGCAGGCGCTTCGCGTGGAGGTCGTCGCGCCGTGATCCCCGCGCTGCCGATCGAGCGGATGCTGCCGCATGCGGGCGCGATGGTCCTCGTGGACGAAATCGTCTACGCTGATTCGATGCGCATCGAATGTGCGACCCGCGCGCACCTCCGCCCCGGCTTCCCGCTGGCCGCGGAAGGCCGCATCTCGTCGCTGTGCGGCATCGAGATCGCCGCGCAGGCGATGGCGCTGCACGCGGCCGCCGCCGACCCCGCGCACCGGCCGCGCGCCGGCCGGCTGGCGTCGGTGAGCGACGTCGAGTTGCTGCACGACCGCCTCGACGATGCGCCGACCCCGTTGCGCGTCGAGGCCACGCTCGAGGTGGCGAGCGGCAGGGGAAGCGCCTACCGGTTCGTCGTCTCCGCCGCCGGCCGCATCCTGGTTCGCGGCCGCGCGCTCGTGATGCGGGTCGACGACGCATGAAGCGCGCGCTCGTCACCGGCGGCAGCGGCGGTCTGGGCGCAGCGATCTGTCGCCGCCTTGCTCGCGACGGCCACCACGTCGCCGTGCATGCGCATTCGCGTGAGCCCGAGGCGCACGCGATCGTCGCGGCGATTCGCGCCGACGGCGGGAGCGCGGAGCCGATCGTGTTCGACGTGACCGACGGCGCCGCCGTGCAGCGCGCCGCCGCGTCGCTCTTGAAGGACGGCCCGGTGCAGGTGCTGGTCAACAATGCCGGCGTCCACGACGACGCGCCGCTAGCCGGCATGCGCTTCGCGCAATGGTCGCGCGTGATCGACGTCACGCTGAACGGCTTCTTCCACGTCACGCAGGCGCTGCTGCTCGAGATGATGGCGACGCGCTGGGGGCGCATCGTCAACGTCGCCTCGGTTTCCGCGCAGATCGGCAATCCGGGCCAGACCAACTACGCGGCGGCGAAGGCGGGGCTGATCGGCGCCACGCGCTCGCTGGCGCTCGAAGTCGCGAAGCGCGGAATCACCGTCAACGCGATCGCGCCGGGACTGATCGACACCGGAATGGCCGGCGACCGCTTCCCGCCCGAGCGCGTGCGCGAGCTCGTCCCGGTCGGACGGATGGGCGAGCCCGACGAGGTCGCGGCGCTCGTGGCGTACCTCGTATCCGATGCGGCGGGGTACGTGTCGGGCCAGGTGCTGTCGATCAACGGCGCGATGGTCTGATGAACGTCGCGATCGTCATCCCGGCGTTGAACGAGGTGGCGACGATCCGGACGCTCGCGCAGCGCGCCTGCGGTGTCGCCGGCATCGTGATCGTCGTCGACGACGGCTCGACCGACGGCACGGCCGCGGCGCTCGATGGAACGCCGGTCGTGCTGGTGCGCCACCCGCACAACCTCGGCAAGGCCGCGAGCCTGTGGGACGGCCTCCAGCTCGCGCTCGCGAAGGGCGCCGACGTCGTCGTCACGATGGACGGGGACGGCCAGCACGACGTCGCCGACGTCCCGCGCCTCGTGCGCGCGCTCGCCGCGCACCCGTCGTGCGTCGCCATCGGCGCGCGCGTGCGCTACGCCGGTCCCGCGCCGCGCGGGCGCCGCATCGCGAATCGCCTCGCCGATTTCTGGGTATCGTGGGCGGCAGGGCACCGCGTGCTCGATTCGCAATCCGGGCAGCGCGCGTATCCGGCGGCGCTGTTGCAGGGCCTCGCGCTTCCGCACGGGCCCGCGCGTGCGTTCACGCTCGAAAGCGAGCTGCTGATCGAGGCGGCGAGGCGCGGCTTCCGGACCGTGGCGGTGCCGATCGACGCCGTCTACGGCACCAGCGCGCGCCCGAGCCATTTCCGGCCCTGGCGCGACATCCCCCGGATCGCGCAGATGATCGCGGGCCGGCTGTTTCGCGGCCGGCTCCAACTTTCGGGTCTGGTGGAGAGCCTTCGAAGCGGGCCGACCGTGCACGACCCGGCGATCGGCGAAGCCGCGGCCTTCGTGGACGCCGTCTCCCGCCCCCGTGGCGCGGACTGATCCGCATGGCGCAGCGCCGACCCGCGCAACCCGGCGACCCGATCGCCGCGATCGAGACGCCGGCGCTCGTCGTCGATCTCGACGCGCTCGAGCGCAACCTCGACCTCCTGGCGCGCGACGTCGCCGCGCGCGGCCTGCGCCTGCGCCCGCACGCCAAGTCGCACAAGACGCCGGAGATCGCGAAGCTGCAGGTCGCGCGCGGCGCGGTCGGCATCTGCTGCCAGAAAGTCGACGAGGCGGCAGCGTTCGTCGAGGAAGGCATCGCCGACATCCTCGTCACCAACGAGGTCGTCGCGCCCGCCAAGCTCCTGCGGCTCGCGCAACTCGCCAGGAGCGCGCGCATCGGCGTCCTCGTCGACGACGCGCGCGCGATCGCGCTGCTCGCGCAGGCGGCGCAGCACGCTGGCGTGACGATCGACGCGTACGTCGAAGTCGACGTCGGCGCGCACCGTTGCGGCGTGCAGCCGGGCGAGCCGGCCGCGGCGCTCGCGTTGCGTGTCGTAGGCGAGCGGGGATTGCGCTTCGCGGGCCTGCATTGCTACCACGGCGCCGCGCAGCACCTGCGCACGCCGGACGAGCGTCGCGATGCGATCGCCTCGGCGGCCGAGCGGGCGCTCGATTCGCGCCGCGCCGTCGAGCGCGCGGGACTGCACGTGCCGATCGTCACCGGCGCCGGCACCGGCACCTGGGAGCACGAGCTCGCGTCCGGCGCCTGGGACGAGCTCCAGGTCGGCTCGTACGTGTTCATGGACGCCGACTACGCGCGCAACACGCCCGGCGACGGCGAGCGCCGCTTCGAGCACAGCCTGTTCGTGCTGGCGGCGGTCATGAGCGTACCGGCGCCGACGCGCGCGATCTGCGACGCGGGATTGAAGGCGTTCTCGTTCGACTCGGGATTGCCGGTCGTGCACGGGCGCACCGATCTCGCCTACCGCAAGGCCTCCGACGAGCACGGCGTGCTCGAAGTGCTTGCGGGCCCCGCGCCGCCCGGGCTTGGCGAGCGCCTGTCTCTGGTCCCGGGGCATTGCGATCCGACGGTCAATCTCTACGATTGGATCGTCGTCGTGCGCGGCGACCGCGTCCTGCACGTGTGGCCGGTCAGCGCGCGCGGCGCGCTCGGCTAGGCGGGGACGCGAGCCGGCGGCGATGGACCTCGTCGAGTTCGTCGCCGACATCGCGAAGCTGGCGCTGATCGCCGCCGGCCTGTACCTGGTGCTTCGCGCCGTCGTGCGCCGCAAGCTGCCGGCATGGGCGGAGCCGGTCGAGAAGCGGCGTCTTCTCATCCTGTCGGGGTTCGTGCTCCTGGTGACCGCGATCAAGGTGATCGAGGACGTGGTCGAGGGAGAATCGGGAGTCGTCGACGACGCGGTCCTGCGGTTCGTCCATGACCACGTGCCCGATGCGCTGACCGGATTCTTCGAGGCGGTGACGTGGACCGGGTCGTGGAAATTCCTGCTTCCACTTTCGGTCGCGGTCACTCTTGCGTTCGCGGGAACGCGCCACCGCTTCGAGGCGCTGCTGGTCGCTACTTCGGTGACGGCCGCGGCGCTGGTGGTCTACGTGGTGAAGGCGGCGACAGGCCGGGCACGGCCGGCGTTGTGGGACACCGAATGGTATTGGGGATCCAGCTTCCCCAGCGGACATACGCTTGTGGTCGCGGCGTTCGCCACCGCAACCGTCCTGTGCATCGATCGCATCCGGCCCGCATCGCGCCGGATCGCGTGGGCGCTGGCGCTCGCATGGATCGTTCTGGTCGCCTTCTCGCGCCTCGTGCTCGGCGTCCATTGGCCGACGGACGTGCTCGCCGCCGCGTGCATCGGTGCGTTCATCCCGATGGCGGTGGGCGCCGCGATCGCGGTCGCCGCGCACCGAAGGGCGCACGAGCCGACGCGCCGCTAGCCCCCGGAAGGCGCGCCCGCGACGCCCGCTTCCCGCCGGGACGGCCGCGAACGTACACTGTCCGGTCCACGGGGTCGCAGGAGAGCCGGATGAAGCTTGCCCAGACGCAGAGGGAGACGTTCGACCGCGACGGCTACCTGTTCTTCCCGAGCCTGTTCACCCCCGGGGAAGTGAAGGTGCTGACCGATGCGGTGCCGGAGCTCTACGCGCGCCGCGAGGTCACCAACGTGCGCGAAAAGGGCTCCGACGCGGTGCGCACGAACTTCGCCGCGCACCTTTACAGCGAGCCCTACGCGCGGCTCGCACGGCATCCGCGGATGATCGAGCCGGTGACGGACCTCCTCGGCGAGGACGTCTACATGCACCAGTTCAAGATCAACGGGAAGATGGCGTTCGAGGGCGACGTCTGGCAGTGGCACCAGGACTACGGCACCTGGAAGAACGACGACCTGATGCCGACCGAGCGCGCGATGAACATCGCGATCTTCCTCGACGAGGTCACCGAGTTCAACGGTCCGCTGATGTTCATCCCCGGCAGCCATCGGACCGGCGTGATCGACGCGAAGCACGACGTCACGACGACGAGCTACCCGCTGTGGACGATCGACCATGCGCTGATCCGCCAGCTCGTCGATCGCGCGGGCGGAAAGCATGGCGGCATCGTGGCGCCGAAGGGTCCCGCGGGTTCGATGCTCGTCTTCCACTCGTGCCTCGTGCACGCCTCGACGTCGAACCTGTCGCCGTTCGATCGCGTGAGCGTCTACCTGTCGTTGTGCGCGGTCTCGAACCACATCCGGCGGCACAAGCGCCCCGAGTACATCGCGCATCGCGACTTCACGCCGATCGCGCTCCTTCCCGACGATTGCCTCGTCAAGCCGTATCCGGTCGACCTGCCATGGAAGAACGGCATGCCGGCGTCGGCGCTGGAGACCTCGCTCGACGAGCGGCGCGTGACGCACCCTTCCGTCGCGAACGTCGTATGACGAGTCGGGACGTTTCCCCCGCCGCGCACGATCCGTGTGCGCGACCAACGGCGCCGCGCATCGCCATGTCCGCGCTCGCGCTGGCGTTCGCCATCGCGGCCGGACCGGCGGTTGCCGATCCTTGCGCGCCGGCCGACGACGCGACGCACGTGACCGGCGTCTCGCAATGCCTGCTCGCGCGATCCTACGGCCCCGCGACCGCCGACACGCTGGTGGTCTGGCTGCACGGCGACGTGTCGTCGGGCGGGCCGGCGACCTACCATTTCGCGCTCGCCGAGCGGACCGCCGCGAGCCTCGCCTCCAAGGGCGTGGCCGTCGTCGCTCTCGTGCGCCCCGGATATCCGGATGACGCCGGCGCGTCGTCGTCCGTGTCCGCGATGCACGCCGGTCGCAACGACCATTACACGAAGGAAAATGTCTCCGAGGTCGGCGCGGCGATCGATCGGCTGCGCGAGCGCACGAAGGCGAAGCGCGTGGTCGTCGCCGGGCATTCGGGCGGCGCGGCGACGGCCGCGATCCTGCTCGGGATGAAACCGAAGTCGATCGACGCCGCGGTGCTGGTCGCCTGCCCCTGCGACACGGTGGCGTGGCGCGCCGGCCGGCGTGCCTGGACGCGCAGCGAGAATCCGATCGCGTGGGCCGATCGCGTCGATCCGGCGGCCTTCGTGATCGCGCTGACGGGCCAGGCCGACGACAACACGTCGCCCGCGCTGGCGCAGGCCTACGTCGACGCGCTGCGCGCGCGGAAGATCGACGCGACGTTCATGCCGCTGCCGGGCGAGACGCACAACGGTGCGGTCCGCGCGGCCGCCGTCGGCGAGGCGATCGTCCGGGCGGTCGCGAAGGCCTCGCCGTGATGTACCCGGCGCGCGGCCGGTGAGCGCCGCACCTGGCGCGCGAGCCGCTCACGCCCCTCCGGGCGCTTGATTTCCATTCTGTCGGAGCAGCGATGAACAAAGTCGTCTGGGGCGTCCTGTCGACCGCCAAGATCGGATCGGGCCGCGTCCTGCCGGGCATGAAGAAGAGCCCGTGGGTGGACCTGCGCGCGGTCGCATCGCGCGACGCGACGACGGCGCGCACGTTCGCCGACGCGGTGGGAATTCCCAGGCATTACGGCAGCTACCAGGCGCTGCTCGACGACCCCGAGATCGAGGCGATCTACAACCCGCTGCCCAATCACCTGCATGTGCCGATGACGCTCGCCGCCGCGCGGGCGGGCAAGCACGTGCTGTGCGAGAAACCGATCGCGATGAACGCCATTGAGGCCGCGCAGCTCCGCGAGGTCGCGGGAAGCGTGCTGATCGCGGAAGCGTTCATGGTGCGCTTCCATCCGCAGTGGCTGCGAGCGCGCGAGCTCGTGCGCGAGGGCCGCATCGGCACGCTGCGCGTCGTGCAGATGTTCTTCGGCTACAACAACCTCGACCCGAACAACGTGCGGAACAAGGCCGACATCGGCGGCGGGGGCCTATACGACATCGGCTGCTACGCGATCGTCGCGGGCCGCTGGTTCTTCGAGGGCGAGCCGACGCGCGGCATCGCGCTGATCGACCGCGACCCGACGTTCCGCACCGACCGGATCACGAGCGCGCTGTGCGAGTTCAGCGACGGACGGCGGCTCGACTTCACCGTATCGACGCAGGTCGCGCCGCACCAGCGCATCCAGCTCTGCGGAACCAAAGGGCGCATCGAGCTCGCGATCCCGGTCAACGCGCCGCAGGGCGCGAAGACGCGCATCCACGTCGACGATGGCTCGTCGCTCGACGGCTCGGGCATCGTGACCGAGACGCTGCCCGAGAGCGACCAGTACGAGCTGCAGGGGACCGCGTTCTCGCGCGCGGTGCGCGGCGAGATCGCGCTGCCGTTCGGCGTCGACGACGCGATCGCCAACATGCGCGTGATCGACGCGCTGTTCCGCTCGGAGGCGACCGGTCGCTGGGAATCGATCGGCGGGTGACCGCGGCGGGCTCGTGCCCGACCCGCGATGACGACGGGCGCGCCGCCTGCGCGATGCGAAGGCTGTGGGAGCCCGCACGAGGGTCCGCGTCGAATGCGTTCAGGGGAGGATGATGGGAATCGTCGATCACACGCTCGCTAGCCAGCTTCGCGACCTCGCGGCGCGCAGCGGGATGTCGCTCGACGAGCTGTACATGTTCCTGCGCGCCAGCGGCCTCACGAAGGTCGGCGAGCTCCGCGACCTCCTGAAAGTCCATTTTCGCATGGGGCACGGCGACGCGAACACGCTCGTCCACGCGTACCTGAAGGTGGGGCCGAGCGACACCGCGCAGGGCGAGACCAATCCGCTCGACGCCATCTACGCGGGACCGAACGCGCCGCTGCGCCCGACCCACGATCGCATCATGGCGGGCATCGAGCGCTTCGGCGCGTTCGACGTCGTGCCGGCCGGGAGCTACGTGACGCTGCGTCGCGTCACGCCGTTCGCGATGATCGGCCCGAACGCGAGGTCGCGCGTCGACGTCGGCCTCAACCTGCGTGGCGTCGAGCCAGGCGGGCGCCTGCGCGCGATGCCTCCAGGCGCGCTGTGCGCGTTCAAGGTCGAAGTCGGCGATGCGAGCGACGTCGACGCGGAGCTGCTCGCCTGGGCGCGCAACGCGTACGACGCCGCGGGGTGAGCGGGCGGATCGGGCGCTCACCGTCCGCGTCGCCGGACGCCGATCGGCTGCGCGTGACCCTCGATCGCCGTGGCACACTCGCGCCGTGAAGCTCGAGCGCGTCGACCTCGCCCCCTCGCCCGAACGCGCCGACACGGTGCGGCTGACCGGCCACGTTCGCTACGACACTCCGGGCGACGGGCCCGCCTCGGAGGATTACTGGTTCGAATTCCCCGCCTCGCTCGCGGCGGACGTCTCGACGACCGGCAACCCGTGGCTCGCGTGCCTGTTGCCGGTGGCGGTCGAAATGGGCGAGCCGTTGTCGCTCTGCCGTCCGGTCGACGGGCGGATGCTCGACCACGCGCGCGAGCGGATGCTGACCTGGAACTGGTGGAGCGCGCGTCACGCACCGGTGGCGATCGAGGCGGATGTCGTCGCTCCCGATGCCTCGCCCGGCCGGCATGCGCGCACGGTCAGCCTGTTCTCCGGAGGCATCGACTCGTTCTACACGGTGCTGCAGCCGCGCGCCGCGCCGATCCACGACTTGATGCTGATCCACGGCGCGTTCGACCTGATGCACGCCAAGCGCGCGGCGTTCGAGCGCGTGCAAGCGAAGCTCGCCGCGGCTGCGGACGCGCTCGGGATGGAGCTCATCCCCGCGGCCACCAACCTCCTGCACACGCGGCTCGGCGCGACCGACCTCACGTTCATCTCCCAGGGCTCGATGATGGGCGCGGTGCCGCTCGCGCTGGAGGGGCGCTTCTCGCGCATCTTCATTCCGGCGAGCATCGACCTCGACTGGCCGTCGGCCTGGGGCACGCATCCGTTCACCGACGCGATGCTGTCGACGACGCGCACGCAGCTCCTGGAGGACGGCGTGCCCGTGCGGCGCATCGACAAGACCGCACTCGTGGCGCGCTCCGACGTCGCGCTCGCCGCGCTGCGCGTGTGCCTGTTCACCGGCGACGAGTCGAATTGCATGGAATGCGAGAAATGCCTTCGCGCCGCCGTCGCGCTCGAGGCGTTGGGGGTCCTGTCGCGCGCCTCCGCCTTCCGCAGCGCGACGCTCGACGTGCAACGCGTGCGGCGAATGACCATCGGCGACCCGCACATTCGCCACTTCTACGACGAGCTGAACGGGTTCTGCCGCCTGCACGGGCGGCCCGATCTCGCCGACGCGGTCGCGCATGCGGTCGCGCGGGCGCGCCGCCACGATCCGTTCCGCCCGCTGGTGCGCTGGCTGCGCAAGCATCCGGCCGTCGCTCCGGTGACGCACTGGCTCGAGGCGCGCGTGCAGGACGTCGGCGTGACGTGGCACAAGCCGCAATGAC
>JBDTNO010000049.1:0-17394 GCA_039933715.1 Betaproteobacteria bacterium | reverse complement strand
CGCTCGGCTGGTTCAAGACGCCGATCAACTCGGTGGCCGACTTCAAGAAGATGAAGTACCGCTCGCCGCCCGGCATCACCGGCGAGATCTTCAAGGAGATGGGGGTCGCGGCGGTCGCGCTGCCGGGCGGCGAGATCGTGCCGGCCGCGCAGCGCGGCGTGATCGACGCCGCCGAATGGATCGGCCCGGCGGACGACCTGAACCTCGGCCTCCAGACCGTGTGGAAGCACTATTACCTGCAGGGGCTGCACCAATCGACCGACATCGGCGAGGTGCTGATCAACAAGACGGTCTGGAACAAGCTCTCGCCCGACCTGCAGGAGATCATCCGCACCGCCGCGATGGCGTCGATGACCGAGACCTACACGTACAACGTCGCGCGCAACGCCAAGGCCGTCGTCCGGCTGCGCGAGGAATTCAAGGTCCAGATCCACGACACGCCGAAGGACTTCTTCCCCGAGTTCGTGCGCGCCACCAACGTCGTGCTCGACCGTTACTCGGCGAAGGACGCGTTCTTCAAGCAGGTGCTGGACTCGCAGCGCAACTTCGCGAAGACCGTGGTGCCGTACTGGACCAAGATCCTCGACCTGTACAGCAACCTCGGCAACGCGGCGCTCGCCGCCCAGCCGAAGTGACGATGCGCGCGAGGCGCGGCCCCGCGACGGGCCGCGCCGCGCGCGTCGCCCCGTCGTCCGCCCGCGCGCGACCGCCACGCTTCCCCGGCGTCGCGCGCGTCGCGGCTCGCGCGGTTCCGCCATGGCGAGCACGCCGATGAGCGACCTTCCTTCCGCGCCCGCGCGTCTCGCGAACGCCATCGACGCGCTGACGCGCTTCGTCGGCAAGGCGATCGCCTGGCTCATCCTGCCGATGGTGATGTCGCTCGTCTGGGAGGTCGTGGCGCGTTACTTCTTCAACGCGCCGACCGTCTGGGCGTACGACATGACGTTCATGCTCTACGGCACGTTCTTCATGATCGGCTCGGCGTGGACGCTGCAGAAGGGCGGGCACATCCGCACCGACGTCTATTACGCGAAGTGGTCGCCGCGGACGCAGGCGCGCGTCGACCTCGCCTGCTATGCGGTGCTGTTCTTCCCGGCGATGGCTGTATTCGCCTGGCTCGGGAGCGAATACTTCTGGAAGTCGTTCGGGCAGAACGAGCGGATCGTCACGAGCCCGTGGCTGCCGATCGTGTGGCCGTTCAAGTTCATGATGCCGGCCACCGCCGTGCTCCTGCTGCTCCAGGGAGTCGCCGAGTGCATCCGGATCTTTGGACGCGCATTCGGGCCCGGCGACCCCGCGCCGCCGGCGGCGAGCCCGGTGCCCGCGACCGATCCCGACGGGAGCGTGGTCCTGTGAGCACCGAATGGCTCGGGATCCTGCTGCTCGCCGTGCTGTTCGCCGCGATCTTCATCGGCTTCCCGATCGCGTTCACGCTGATCGCCGTCGGCGCGATCGGCGGGTATCTCGCGCTCGGCCCGCTCGCGTTGCACCTGCTCACGCTCCAGGTGTTCTCGGTGATGCGGGACCCGACGCTGGCATCGGTGCCTTTTTTCCTGTTCATGGGCTATCTGCTGGAGCAATCGGGCCTGATGGAGCGGCTGTTCCGCGGCGTGCAGCTCGCGCTCGCGTCGTTGCGCGGCTCGCTTTATGTCGCCGTGCTGCTCACCGCGACGATCTTCGCCGCGGCGACCGGCATCGTCGGATCGTCGGTCACGCTGCTGGGCGTGATGGCGGCGCCCGCGATGAAGCGCAGCGGCTACGACATCCGGATGTCCGCCGGAGCGATCACCGCGGGCGGTACGCTCGGCATCCTGATTCCTCCGTCGGTCATGCTGATCGTCATGGGACCGGTGGTCGGCGTCCCGGCCACCGACCTCTTCGCGGCCGCCGTCTTTCCCGGCCTTCTCCTGGCGGGGCTCTACATCGTCTACACGCTGGTGCGAAGCTATCTCGACCCGTCGCTCGGCCCGCCGCTGCCGATGGACGAACGGGCCGAGTCGATCGGCGAGGTCGTGCGGGAGCTGGTGTTCGGCATCGCGCCGGTCGTCGTCGTGATCTTCGCCACGCTGGGCGTGATCCTCGCCGGCATCGCGACGCCGACCGACGCGGGCGCGGTCGGCGCGTTCGCCGTCCTGCTGCTGACGCTCGTCTACCGGCGGCTCTCCTGGGCGGGATTCCGTTCGGCCGTGTATTCGACGCTGCTGACGTCCTGCATGATCCTGCTGCTCGTCGCCGCGTCGAACTATTTCGGCGCCGTCTTCTCGCGCATGGGCAGCGCGTCGCTGATCGCCGAATCGCTGCTCGGCCTCGACCTGCCGCCGACGGTGATGCTGATCCTGATCCTCGCGATCATCTTCGTTCTGGGCTGGCCGCTCGAATGGGTGCCGATCGTGCTGATCGTCGTGCCGATCCTCCTGCCGCTGGTGCAGAAGCTCGGCTTCGACGTCGTCTGGTTCTGCACGCTCGTCGCCGTGTGCCTGCAGACCGCGTGGCTATCCCCACCGGTCGCGCTGTCCGCGTACTTCCTGAAGGGCGTCGTGCCCGACTGGGAGCTGTCGGACATCTACAAGGGCATGATGCAGTTCATGGTGCTGCAGGTGATCGGGCTCGGTCTCGTGCTCGCGTTTCCGCAGATCGCGCTGTGGCTGCCGGCGGCGCTTCGAGACTGAAAACGGCGAAGCGTCACCGGGCCGGCGACACCGCGCCCAATCCGTCCTGTCCGAGGTAGGTGTAGAAAAGCCCGATCGTGGTGCGCGACTGCGACACGTCGCCCGCCTGGTCGTAGCGCGCATCGCGGAGGTTGCCCAGGACCTTCACCGTGACGCCGTGGCGCTTGTAGACGCGCCAGGTGAGCGCCGCGTCGATGCGGCCGACGATGTCGCGGCCGTGATCGTTCACCGAGGCGACCCGGCTCACGAAATACGCGCGCCCGGTAATGTCGAGCGCGACGCCGTCGCCGAGGATCGTGCGCCACGCGAGAAGCGCCTGCGGCGCGACGCCGGTGTTGTAGTCGACTTCCGAGGTCGACCTGGTCGTGCCCACCGCCGTGTACCCGAGGCCGAGCAGCGCGGTGCCCTGCATCGCGACCGACGGCGACACCCACCACTGCGCCGTGGTCCCGAGAGAAACGCCGGTGCTCGATACCCGGTACACCTGCGGCGCTATGTAGTCGAAGCTGCCGTAGAGCCCCCACACGCCTGCGACGCCGGGATCCACGTCGTACCCGCGCCCGACCAGGAGGCCCCGCGTCATCAGGTTCTCGAATCCGTTCGCGCTCGATGCGGTCGCCTGGAACGAGAAGAGGTCGAACGGACGGCGGTACGTGTAGCCGGGCTTGCCGGGCATCCCGTAGTCGACCGCGTAGTCGATCTGCGCTTCGTTGCGACGCAGCTGCGTCGTCGACGTGCCCGACGTGTTCTCGGCCGTTCCGCTGAATCCGATGCTGGCGCGGCTGTAGAGCGCCGGGCGCCGGCTCTCGAACACCTGGTCGAAGCGCTTGCCGAACGCAAGGCGGTTGATGCCGAGCGACGGCGACACGATCGCCGCCGCGACTTCGCGCCATACCGGCGGCACGTCGTCGTTCTCGAGGATCAGACTCGCGAGACGGAACAGCGCCTCGCCCATGAACGATCCACCGATGCCGGTGGTGACGAGGTCGTTGGTCGAGGGCGGCACCGCCTCGCCGGCGATCTCCCACAACGCGCTGCCCGCGAGCGCGAAGCCGGTCGACTCCCAGAACGACAGGCCCGCCGAGCGCGCGAACGAATAATGCATCTGCCCCTGGTACGGGTGCCCGAGCTGGTTGGTCGAGAACGGGTCGCGGTCGACGCTCCAGCCCCCGCGCAGGTTCTGGCGGATCGTGCGGAGCGTGCTCTCGTAGTCGCCGCCGACGGTATGGCGGTTGTAGACGTTCAGCAGGACGTCGAACAGCACGACTTCGGCGGCCGGGATCGCGTACGACCTCGCATCGCCGAGCCACCGGTCGTCCTCGAACGACGCGACGAACGGCGCCTGGCGGAAGCGCTCGGTCCACAGGGATGGAAGCGACCCATCGTCCGCCGCCCGCACCGGGAACGAGCCCAGCAGCGCGATGGTCGCGGCGGCGAGATGGATCGCGATGCCGCGCATGAGGCGGCTGCGCCGCGAATGGTAGCGACGATGCGGACCTCCTGCCCGGCTCGCATGCATCCCGCGATCGTCGCGGGTCCTGCACGATCGGCGTGTCGGCGGAACACCGAATGCGGCTGCCGTGAACCGGCTGACGCGTGTACGACAAACGCCGGATCCGCGGAGCGGGTGCGGGACGGAGCAAGCCGAAACCTCCGCCGCCTGCCGTGACGAGCCGGTTGCGACGGATCGGAAAGGCTCCGCCGCGCAGACGGCCAGCGCCCGGTGCCCGCTTCCGGCGACCTGCACGCTGCCCGCGTGCCGCGTCGCCCAGCGCGCTGTCAGCCGATCACCTCGCGCGGATCGACGACCTTGTAGTGCTGCACGTCCGCCACCGGCTTGCAAGTCACCTTGCCCATCGCGACGTTGAGCCCGTTGCGCAGATGCGCGTCATCGGCGAGCGCCTTGCGCCAGCCCTTGTCGGCGAGCGCGAGCACGAACGGCAACGTCGCGTTGTTCAGCGCGTACGTCGACGTGCGCGGCACGCCCCCCGGCATGTTCGCGACGCAGTAGTGGATGACACCGTCGACGTCGTAGACGGGATCGGCGTGCGTCGTCGCGTGCGAGGTCTCGAAGCAGCCGCCCTGGTCGATCGCGACGTCGACGACGACCGAGCCCGGCTCCATGCGCCGGACGAGCTCGCGCGAGACGAGCTTCGGCGCCTCGGCGCCCGGAATCAGCACGCCGCCGATCACGAGGTCGGCGGTGGCGACGTCGCGCTCGATCGCGTCGCGCGTCGAGAACACCGTGTTGAGCGCCGGCCCGAACTGCGCCCACAGCTTGCGCAGCACCTCGACGTTGCGGTCGAGCACCCACACGTCGGCTTCCATGCCGAGCGCGACGCTGATCGCATGGTTGCCAACCACGCCGCCGCCGAGCACGACGACGCGCGCGGGCTCGACCCCCGGCACGCCACCGAGCAGCACACCCTTGCCGCCGTGCGCCTTCTCGAGGTAATGCGCGCCGGCCTGCACCGCCATGCGCCCGGCGACCTCCGACATCGGCGCCAGCAGCGGCAATCCGCCGCTCGCCGACGTCACGGTCTCGTACGCGATGCCGATCGCGCCGCTCGCGACGAGGTCCTTCGTCTGAACGGGATCGGGCGCGAGGTGCAGATACGTGAACAGCACCTGGCCGGGCCGGAGGCGCGCGCGCTCGGCCGCCTGCGGCTCCTTGACCTTGACGATCATCTCGGCGCGCGCGAACACGTCGGCGGCGTCCTTCGCGATCGTCGCGCCTGCGCGCGCGTAATCGTCGTCGGATGCGCCGATTCCCTGCCCCGCGTCGTGCTCGACGAGGACCTGGTGCCCGTGGTGGACGAGCTCGCGCGCGGAGGCGGGCGTGAGGCCCACGCGGTTCTCGAGGACCTTGATCTCCTTCGGCACGCCGATCAGCATCTCGCGATCCCCTCTGGCGCCGTTGCCCGTCGTCGGGCGGGCTGCGGCGTCACGTCCAGCGCTGCCATCGGTCGATGCGTGGGGTCAACACGTTCTCACGCCGCCGGCTTGCCGGTCTCCAGGTAGCGCTTGAGGCGCTGCAGCTGCGTGCCGAGGACGCCGTCGACCGCCACCGCGTCCTTGTCGAGCGCGCTCGCCACGGTCCCGTTGACGCGGTAGCCCACGGTGACCGACGTCGCGCCCTCCTCGGGCTTCAGCACGAACGTCAGCACCCCGCTCACCGCCTTGTTCTGCAGCGGGCCGAGCGCCGCGTCCAAGCGCACGACCTGGTCCCGCATCAGCATGACGACGCGTCCGTGCTCGACCGCGCCGTTCGGCCATCGCTCGCAGAAGCAGCCGCCGGGCTGCATCGCGATCGACAGGTTGGCGGCGTCGCCCGAGTACGTGTGTTCGCCCGACCACCAGCGGTCGACCTGGCCGAGCGCCGCGTAAACGGCCGACGGCGCGGCCGCGACTCGCTCGGTGAAGAGGAGCTGAAACGCGTCCGGTGCCGCGTTCTTGACCTCGGCGTGCGCGGTCCCGGCGAGCGCGATCCATGCGACGGCGGCAGCCGACACCAGGCTGGACCCACGGGGCGGTCTCATGCAGCGGATCCTGTCTCGAAAAACGACAAAGTGCATCGGGCAGGCTCCCCGGTGGGAGTGCGCGCACGGCCGTGGGCCAAGAGCGTACCATTCTGCGTTCCAGCCGTGCGGCGACGCGCGGCATGCCACCGGAGAGCTATCCATGGGCCACGCCGAATTCACGCTGCGCGACAAGGTCGAGGCGCGCCGCATCTCGCTCGACGAATACTGGATGCCGTTCACCCCCAACCGCGAGTTCAAGGCCGATCCGAAGATGATCGTGCGCGCGGAAGGGATGTTCTACTGGAACGACCGCGGCGAGAAGCTGATCGACGCGTCGTCGGGCCTCTTTTGCTGCGCGGCCGGTCACGGGCGCAAGGAGATCGCCGAGGCGGTGGGCCGCCAGCTCGCCGAGCTCGACTTCTCGGCCCCGTTCCTGCGCGGCCATCCGAAGCAGTTCGAGCTCGCGACGCGGGTCGCCGAGCTGACACCGGGCGACCTCAACCGGATCTTCTTCGGCAACTCCGGATCCGAGGCGATCGAGAGCGCGATGAAGATCGCGCTCGCCTACCACCAGGCGCGCGGACAGGGCGGCCGCACGATGTTCGTGTCGCGCGAGCGCGCCTACCACGGCGTCAACTTCGGCGGCGTGGCGCTGTCGGGCCTCGTCAACAACCGGCGCAAGTTCGGCACCGGGGTTCCCGGGGTCGCGCACATGCGCCACACGCACCTCAAGGAAAACTTCTACGTGCCCGGCGAAGGCGCGCACGGCGCCGACCTCGCCGAGGACCTGCAGCGGATCGTGACGCTCCACGGCGCCGAGAACATCGCCGCGTGCTTCGTCGAGCCGATCGCGGGCTCGACCGGCGTGCTCGTCCCGCCGAAGGGATACCTGAAGCGCCTGCGCGAGATCTGCGAGCAGCACGGGATCCTGCTCGTCTTCGACGAGGTGATCACCGGCTTCGGCCGCACCGGGCAGGCATTCGCGGCGCAGAGCTTCGGCGTGACGCCGGACATGATCACGATGGCGAAGGCGATCACCAACGGCGCGCAGCCGATGGGCGCCGTCGCGGTCTCCGAGCGCGTCCACGACACGATCATGGCCGCCGCGCCCGAAGGCGCGATCGAGCTGTTCCACGGCTACACGTACTCGGGCCATCCGGCCGCGTGCGCCGCGGGGCTCGCGACGCTCGACATCTACAAGCGCGACGGGCTGTTCGAGCGCGGCCGTGCGCTGTCGCCGTATTTCCTCGACGCGTTGTTCTCGCTCAGGGACCTGCCGGTCGTCACCGACATCCGCGGCTACGGAATGCTGGGCGCGATCGATGTCGCGTCCGACGGCGCGCCGGGACGCCGCGGCCACCTGTTCCAGAAGAAGCTGTTCGACCACGGGCTGCACCTCAAGACGACCGGCGACTGCGCGATCGTCGCGCCGCCGCTCGTCGCCGAGAAAGCCCATATCGACACGATCATCGACATCCTGCGCCGCACGCTCGCGTCGCTCTAGCATCGTCACCTTCGCCATTCAGAACGGAGCAAGCCCATGAAACGCTGGATCATCGGATTCGCACTGGCCGCGGTCGCCGCGGCCCCCGCGCTCGCGCAGAAGGAAGTCACCATCGGCTACCAGGACATGGTGGTGCCGTACCGGATCGCTCAGGAGGCGAAGGAGCTCGAGAAGGCGACCGGCTACAAGGTCAACTGGAAGCAGTTCGGCGGCGGCGGCGAGGTCATCAAGGCGATGGCGTCGAACGCCGTGCAGATCGGCGAGGTCGGCTCGGCGGGCATCGCGGCTTCCGTTTCGCGCGGCGAGCCGCTCGAGCTCTTCTGGATCCTGGACGACATCGGCAGCGCCGAGGCGCTGGTCGCGAAGAACGGGTCGGGCATCAACAGCGTCAAGGACCTGAAGGGCAAGAAGATCGCGATGCCGTTCAATTCCACGACGCACTTCCACACGATGGTCGCGTTGCAGCAGGCCGGCGTGAACCCGGCCGACGTGCAGATCCTCAACATGCGCCCGCCGGAAGTGCGCGCGGCGTGGCAGCGCGGCGACATCCAGGCGACGTTCATCTGGGATCCGGTGCTCGCCGAAGTGAAGAAGGACGGCAAGGTGATCCTGACGTCGGGCAAGATTTCCGCCGACACCGGCAAGGCCACGTTCGACGGTTACGTCGTCAACAAGGACTGGGCGAAGGCGAACAAGGACTTCATGGTCAAGTTCGTCAAAATGATGGCGGCCGCCGACGACAACTACCGCAAGAACAAGGCGAAGTGGTCGGCGACGTCGAACGAGGCGAAGGCCGTGGCCAAGTGGTCCGGGGCGAAGGCCGAGGACGTGCCGGCCAGCATGGGCCTGTACCAGTTCCCGACGGCGCAGGAGCAGGCCACCAAGTGGCTGGGCGGCGGCAAGAACAGCGTCGCGGCGAAGGCGCTCGCGGCGACCGCCGAGTTCCAGCTCTCGCAGAAGCAGATCGAGAAGACGCTGCCGGACTACTCGGTGGCGGTCAACCCGACGTACGCGCAGGAAGCGGCGAAGTAACGAGTTTCCGTCGGGCGTTGCCCGACGGAATATCCCGGCCCGATGAGCGTCGCCGAAGCGTCGCTCATCGCGACGGGACGACGTTTCCGTTCCGCATCCGTCGTATCGGCTCTCCCGCGCCTTGAAACGCTTCCACGCACCGGCGGCATGGCCGGATTCGGATTCGATGGGCCGGCGCCCGACCGTCGATCGCCGACCGCCGCCCTTTCCCGCTCCGCCAGGCCCTTCGTGAGCAAGCTCGAAGTCCGACACCTGTCGGTGCATTACGCCGGCCGCGCCGGCCAGGAGACGCACGCGCTCGCCGACGTCAACCTGGCGCTCGACCCCGGCGACTTCGTCGTCGCGCTCGGCGCGTCCGGCTGCGGCAAGACGACGCTGCTCTCGTGCATCGCCGGGTTCATGGACTATTCGTCCGGCGACATCGTACTCGACGGCAAGCGCGTCGCCGGCCCCGGCGCCGAGCGCGGCGTCGTGTTCCAGAAGCACGCGCTGATGCCCTGGCTCAACGTCGCCGACAACGTCGAGTTCGGATTGCGCATGCGCGGCGTCCCGAAGGCCGAGCGACGCCGCGTCGCGCTCGACAAGCTGCGTCTCGTGGGCCTCGAGAAATTCGCCACCCACCCGATCTACCAGTTGTCCGGCGGCATGCAGCAGCGCGTCGGGCTCGCGCGCGCGCTCGCGAGCGATCCCGAGGTCATGCTGATGGACGAGCCGCTCGGCGCGCTCGACGCGCTCACGCGCGAGCAGATCCAGGAGCTGATCCTCGACCTGTGGTGGCAGACGCGCAAGATGTTCTTCTTCATCACCCACTCGGTCGAGGAAGCGCTGTTCCTCGCGACCGAGCTCGTCGTGATGACGCCGTCGCCCGGCCGCATCGCGCACCGCTACAAGCTCGATTTCGGCAAGCGCTTCATCGAGTGCCGCGACGCGCGCAAGGTGAAATCCGATCCCGAGTTCATCCAGCTTCGCGAGGACGTGCTCCAGCTGATCCACCGAAGCTCGCCGGCGCAGGAGGCCGCGTGAACGGGAGGTCGGAGACGCCTTCCTCCGTCGCGCAACCGACGGCGACGCCGGGCACCGAAGGCGGCTCCGATCCCGGGCGTCCGGCGGCGGCGGAGCCACCCGCCCGCACGGTAACCGGCTACAGCATTCCCGGCCAGGGCTCGGGCACCGTGATCTCGGTGGTCACCGTGATCGTGCTGTTCGCGCTGTGGTGGGTGGCGACCCACGCCGGCTGGATCCGCGACCTCTTCCTGCCGACGCCCGAGCGGATCATGAAGGCGTTCTCCGACGCGTGGGTCGGCGACATCCAGGGCGGCAAGCCGCTGCCCGAGCATTTCTGGGCGAGCCTGTGGCGCGTGTTCGCGGCGTTCCTGCTCGCCTGCGCGACGGCGATCCCCGCCGGCATCGCGATGGGCGTTTCGCGCATCGCGCGGGGCGTGCTGGATCCGCCGATCGAGTTCTACCGGCCGCTGCCGCCGCTCGCCTACCTGCCGCTCATCGTCATCTGGTTCGGCATCGACGAAACCGCGAAGATCGTGCTGATCTTCCTCGCTTGCTTCGCGCCGCTCGCGATGTCGGCGCGCGCGGGCGTCAAGAGCGTGATGATCGAGCAGATCAACGCCGCGTACTCGATGGGCGCGTCGCGCTGGCAGGTGATCTGGCACGTGATCGTGCCCGGCGCGATGCCCGAGATCTTCACCGGCATGCGCATCGCGATCGGCTTCGGCTGGACGACGCTGGTCGCCGCCGAGATGGTCGCCGCGACCGAGGGCCTCGGCCAGATGGTGCTCAACGCCTCGAACTTCCTGCGCACCGACGTCGTGATCATGGGCATCGTCGTGATCGGCGTCGTCGCCTACCTGTTCGACCTCCTGATGCGTTACGTCGAACGGCTGGTCGTGCCCTGGAAGGGGCGCGCGTAGCGGGCTCCGGTCGTCGGGTCGTCTGCTCCGGGGTACCCCTTGGGCTGCTGCGGCGCAACAGCCCGGGCACGTTCCCACCCACCGGCTGGCTCCGGCCCCCGCTCCGGCGTCGTTCGACGCCGGGCAACCGCCGCCCACGGCCTTCCGTCGGCGTTTCTTGACAACCCCCGGACGGGTTGCGAGTCTGCGACGCGATGCCCACCCGTCCCCAGCTGCAGAAGCTCGTCGAGCGCGTGCGCTTCCTCGCGCCGCTCCCGATCGCGTTCGTTCATCCTTGCGATGCCGAATCGCTGCAGCTCGCGCTCGCCGGCGCGTTCGCCGGCTATCTCGCGCCCACGCTCGTCGGCCCGGAGACGCGCATTCGCGACGTGGCGCTGCGCGCCGGGCTCGACATCTCGCGTCTGCCGGTCGTCGACTCCGCCGACGACGGCGCCGCCGCGGCCGAACGTGCGGTGCAGCTCGCCCGCGAAGGAAGAACGCGCGCGCTCATCAAGGGATCGCTGTCGGACGGCGCGCTGCTCGCACCGGTCGCGGCGCTGGACAGCGGCCTGCGCACCAACCGCCGGCTGTCGCACGCGACGATCCTCGACATCCCGGGCCGCGCGCAATTGCTGATCGTCACCGACGACCGGCTCAACGTCGCGCCCAACCTCGCGGCGAAGCGCGAGATCCTCGTCAACGCGGTCGAGCTCGCCATCGCGCTCGGCGTCGCCGCGCCGGCCGTGGCGCTGCTCGCGGCGGTCGACGCGCCGTCCGCCGCGTTTCCTTCGACGGTCGACGCTGCGTCGCTCAAGGCGATCGCCGGCGACGGCACGATCCGCGGCGCGCGCGTGGACGGCCCGATGACGCCCGACGTCGCGCTCTCGCCCGAAGCCGCGCGCCAGCATGGCGTCGCCTCCGAGGTCGCGGGACACGCCGACATCCTCGTCGCGCCGACGATGGAGGCGGCGGTGATGGTCGTGCGGACGCTGTGCGGCGCGACCGGCGCGCTCGCCGCCGGCCTCGTGCTGGGCGCGCAGCTGCCGATCGTCCTAGTCGCGCGCGGCGAGCCGCTCGAAAGCCGCATGGCGTCGTGCGTGCTCGCGTCGCTCATCGCGAGCGGGCAGCTCGATGGCCGCCAGCCCGCGCCACAGCGCTCGGGCAACGGCGCTCGCGTCGGCGCAGAGCCGGCCGCCCCGGTCGTCGCCTAGTCGTTTCGCCTTCCCGCGCGGTTTGCGCGAAGGCGCGGCTTGCCCGCATCATGCGCGCTTCGCCTCGCGTCCCGACCCGCTTGTCACCCCGGCTCGTCCGCTTCTTCCCGTTCCTGGCCTGGCGTCGCCGCGTCACCCGCGCGACGCTTGCAGCCGATGCGCAGGCGGGCCTCGTCGGCGCGCTGGTCGTGCTGCCGCAGGGCGTCGCCTACGCGACGCTGGCCGGGATGCCGCCGCAATACGGCCTCTACTGCGCGATGGTTCCGGTGATCGTCGCGGCGCTGTGGGGCTCGTCGCGGCACCTCGTCAGCGGGCCCACGAACGCGCTGTCGCTCGTCGTGTTCGCGACCGTCGCGCCGCTCGCGGCACCCGGCGGCGGCGACTACGTGACGCTCGTGCTCACGCTCGGCCTGCTGGTCGGCGCGATCCAGCTCGCGATGGGGCTCGCACGCCTCGGCACGCTCGTCGACTTCATCTCGCACACGGTGATCGTCGGCTTCACCGCGGGCGCGGCGCTGCTGATCGTCGCCGCGCAGCTCCACCATTTCCTCGGTATCGCCCCACCGACGGGCGCCGGCTTCTTCGGCAGCCTCCGCGCCGTCGCCGCCTCGGCAGGCGCGATCGACCCGTGGATCACGACGACCGGGCTCGTCACGCTCGTCACCGCGCTCGCGTCGCGCCGCATGCTGCCGCGCATGCCGCCGATGATCGTCGCGATGGTCGTCGGCAGCGCGTTCGCGTGGCTCCTCTCGCGCTTCGGCATCGCCGACGTCCCCACGGTCGGCACGATCGCCGCGCGGCTTCCGCCGCTGTCGCTGCCCTCGTTCGATCCCGACGTCTGGGCGCGGCTCGCGCCGGCCGCATTGGCGCTGACGGTCCTCGGCCTCACCGAAGCGGTGTCGATCGCGCGCGCGCTCGCGCTGCGCACCGGGCAGCGCATCGACGGCAGCCAGGAATTCGTCGGGCAAGGCCTGTCCAACATCGCCGGCGCGTTCTTCTCGGCGTACCCGTCGTCCGGATCGTTCAACCGCAGCGGCATCAACCTCGCGGCGGGCGCGAAGACGCCGCTCGCGGCCGTCGCGTCGGCCGTCGCGCTCGCACTGGTCGTGCTCGTCGTCGCGCCGCTCGCGCGCTTCCTGCCGTTCGCGGTGATGGCCGCGCTGCTGTTCGTCGTGGCACTCGGCCTCATCGACGTCGGCGAGATGCGGCGAATCGCGCGCACCAGCCGCTCCGAGTCGGCCGTGCTCGCCGTCACGTTCGTCGCGACGCTCGCGACGCCGCTCGAATTCGCGATCCTGTTCGGCGTGTTCGCCTCGCTCCTCGTCTACCTCAACCGCACGACGCACCCGCGGATCACGCCGGTCCTGCCGGATCCGGCATCGCCGCTGCGCCGCTTCGTTCCGGTCGCGCGCGACGCGGTGCGCTGCCCGCAGCTCGAGGTGCTGCGCGTCGACGGATCGTTGTTCTTCGGTGCGGTCGAGCACGTCCGCGACGAGATCGAGGCGGCGCGGCTCGCGCGGCCCGGCGTCCGTCACCTCCTGCTGGTCGGCAGCGGCATCAACTTCATCGACGTCGCGGGTTGCGAGCTTCTCGTGCGGGAAGCCGCGGCCTCGCGCGACGCCGGCGTCACGCTGTACGCGGCGAACCTGAAGCCGGAAGTGCGCGAGGCGCTGCTGCGCGGCGGATTTCTCGACGCGTTCGGGCGCGGCCGCGTGTTCGACACCAAGGGCGAGGCGATCGCCGCGATCTACGAGCGCATCGATCCGGCCGTTTGCGCCGCCTGCACGGCGCGCGTGTTCGTCGAGTGCGCGGCGCGAGCGCGGGACGCGCCGAAGCCCGCGACCTGAACGCGCGTCGCCTCAGCGCCGGAAAAGGCCGCGCAGCGCCTCCAACGGATCCGCGGCCGGCGTTTCCGACCGCGACGAGGAAGCGGCGTTCCCCGAGGGCTTTCCGCCGGCCCGCGCGGTCGCGCAGGGGTTGGGATCGTCGGAGCCGTTCAACAGCGGCGTCGCCAGCAGCGACCAGCCGCCCGACGCGATCGCGCCGCCGATCGTCAGCGCGGTCTTCGCAGCACCCATCGTATCGAGGCGCACCGACGGATGCCGGATCGGGCCGGCGACACGCACGACCTCGGCGAGCTCGACCGCCGGCAGCCCGGCGGCCTTCCGCGCCCGCGGACGGACGAGCAGGTCGAGCGTCTCGTCCCGGAGGTCGATCGTCCCCGACGCCGACAGCGCGAGCCGGGACGTTTCCGCGGCGAGCGTGCGATCGGAGTGCGCGACGCCGTTCAGCACGGAGAGCCGCGCCACCACGCACTGGATGTCGGTCGACGGATCGACGCGCCGGAACGGATTGAGCGAGTCGAGCACGCGCGCGAAGACCTCGCCGCCCGCATCGAGCGCCGCGCCCTTGACGCGCAACGGCCCCACGTCCACGCGAATCGTTCCCGACGCCGTCGTCACGAAGCGCGCGAGCACGGACACCGGTCCCTGAAGGTCGACTGCGAACGTCGTCGTGCCGCCCGACGCGTTGCGGCCGGGATCGACGCTGCCCAGGAGCCGTGCAAGCTCGATGCCCTGGCCCTCTGCGGCGACGCGCGCGCGCGACGTCGCCGCGTCGGCGCTCGCGCGGAGCGTGACGCGACCGCCGGCCAGGTCGACGGCGATCGGGTCGGCGGCGAGCTTTCCGCCCGCGACGACGACGCGGCCGCGCGCGTTGGTGGCCTCGACCTCGCGCGGGAACCGAATGCGATCGACGACGAAATCGACGTCGCCGTCGAATCGCGCAAGCAGCGCGAGCGGCGAAGCGTCAGGGGCGGGCGGCGCCTTCGACTTCGCGAGCGTCGCGGACCCCGCGGACGGCCGCTCCCGCGCGAGATCGATGCGATCGACGTGCAGCCGCGCACTCAGCGTCGGCAGCTTGCCGCTGCGATCGACGGTCGCATGGCCGTCGAACTTCGCGGTGCCGAGCGCACCGGCGATCGCATGAAGCACGACGCGCCGGTCGCGCGCGTCGATGCGAGTGCCGACGCGGCCGCTTTCGCGCGCGAGATCGGGTGCCCAGCGCGCCATGCTCTCGCTCCCGGCTTCCCATGCGAGGCTCGCATCGAGCACGGCCGCCGCGCCGCTGTCGCGCCGCTCGAGCCGCCCGGTCGCGGTGGCGATGACGCCACCTCCGGCGAGCTTCGCGTCGACGTCGAGCGGAACGCGCTCGCGCATCGTCATCAGCGGGTCACCGGTCGTCGCGTCGAGCGACCACCGGGTCCCGTCCGCCTCGAACGTGCCGTGCCACGCGTAGCGGCCGCCGTCCTGCGGTGCGATTTCAAGTCGCGGGATGGCGACGTCGAGGACCGTCCCTCCGGCCGGCCGCCACGCGACGTTCGCGTCGGAGAGGACGAACTTGCCGCCGAGCCGGAACGCCTCGCCGCCGTCACCGGACGACGATGGCGCGACGGGAGGCGTGCCGGGAGTCGCGTCGGGACCCGCCGCGAGCTCCCAGTTGCCCCGGCCGTCCGGCAAGGACTCGAGCACGACGTCGAGGCCCTCGAGCTCGATCGACTCGGCGACGACCTGGCGCGAGCGCAACAGCGGCCAGGTGGCGACGGCGCCCCGCACGACCCGGACGTGCGCGAGTTCGGGCCGCGACGCGCCGGCCGGGTTCGAGATCGTGACGTCGTGCGCAACGACCGCGAGGCGGGGCCAGAACGCGATCGTGACCGGGCCGCGCGCGGCGACGGTGCGGCCGGTCAGGCGCGACACCTCGTCGGCGGCGTAGCGCGCGATGCGCTGCGTGTCGATCGTCGCGTAGGCGACGACCGCGGCGGCGATCGCGAGCGCCACGACCGCGCCGGCCCCGAGCGCGACCCAGCGCAACGGCCGGCTCACATCCATCGCGTACCGATCCCTGGCGTCAGGACTTGCGAACGCTGCGCACCCGCATCCGCGGGACCGCCACGATCACCTTCGCGCCCGCGACGCAATCGACGAAATAGCGGGTGCGACCGGCGACCTCCTCCCCGACGAGCCCGTGGATGTCGGTGTCGAATCCCGGGAAGCGCTCGTTGAAGTCGCGCGCGAACTGCAGGTACTTGACGATCTGCTTGTTGAAGCGCTCTCCCGGGATGAGGAGCGGGATGCCCGGCGGGTACGGCGTGACGAGCGCGCTCGTGACGCGTCCCTCGAGGTCGTCGATCTCGACGCGCTCGATCTCGCGGTGCGCCATGCGCGCGAACGCGTCGGCCGGGCGCATCGCCGGCTCGAGGTTGCTCACGTACATCTCCGTGGTGAGCCGCCCGATGTCGTTGGCCCTGTAGATGCCGTGGATCGCGTCCGAAAGCTCCCGGAGGCCGATCTTCTCGTAGCGCGGATGCGCCTTGACGAAATCGGGCAACACGCGCCACAGCGGGTTGTTGGCGTCGTAGTCGATCTTGAACTGCTGCAATGCGGTCACCAGCGTGTTCCAGCGGCCCTTGGTGATGCCGATCGTGAACATGATGAAGAACGAGTAGAGCCCGGTCTTCTCGACGATGACGCCGTGCTCGGCGAGGAACCGCGTCACGATCGACGCCGGAATGCCGGACTTCGCGAACTTGCCCGAGACGTCGAGCCCGGGCGTGATGACCGTCGCCTTGATCGGATCGAGGATCGTGAATCCGGGCGCGAGGTCGCCGAAGCCGTGCCACTTCTCGTTGGAACGCAGCAGCCAGTCGTCGCGCTTGCCCATGCCTTCCGGCGCCAGCCGCTCCGGGCCCCAGACCTTGAACCACCAGTCCTTGCCCCACTCGTCGTCGACCTTGCGCATCGCGCGCCGGAAGTCGAGCGCCTCCATGATCGATTCCTCGACCAGCGCGGTGCCGCCGGGCGGCTCCATCATCGCCGCCGACACGTCGCAGGACGCGATGATCGCGTACTGCGGCGACGTCGACGTGTGCATCAGGTAGGCCTCGTTGAAGATGTGGCGGTCGAGCTTCCTCGTCTGCGACTCCTGGACGATGATCTGCGACGCCTGCGAGATGCCGGCGAGCAGCTTGTGCGTCGAGTGGGTGGCGAAGACGATCGCGTCCTTGCTCCGCGGACGGTCCTTTCCGATCGCGTGCATGTCGCGGTAGAACTCGTGAAACGCGGCATGGGGGAGCCAGGCCTCGTCGAAATGCAGCGTTTCGACGAAATTGCCGAGCGTTTCCTTCAGCATCTCGACGTTGTACGCGATGCCGTCGTAGGTGCTTTGGGTGATCGTCAGGATCCGCGGCTTCTTGTTTTTCGCCTCGCGCGCGAACGGGTTGGCCTCGATCTTCTTCTGGATGTTCTCGGGCCGGAAATCCTCGAGCCGGATCGGGCCGATGATGCCGAGGTGGTTGCGCGTCGGCGTCAGGAACACGGGGATCGCGCCGGTCATCGTGATCGCGTGCAGGATCGACACGTGGCAGTTGCGGTCGACGACGACGACGTCGCCCGGGGCGACCGTCGCGTGCCACACCATCTTGTTCGACGTCGACGTGCCGTTGGTCACGAAGAAGAGATCGTCGGCGTTGAAGATGCGCGCGGCGTTGCGCTC
>JBDTNO010000048.1:0-17508 GCA_039933715.1 Betaproteobacteria bacterium | reverse complement strand
CGAGACCGGCATCAAGGTGATCGACCTCGTCTGCCCGTTCGCCAAGGGCGGCAAGATCGGCCTCTTCGGCGGCGCCGGCGTGGGCAAGACCGTGACGATGCTCGAGCTCATCAACAACATCGCGACGCAGCACTCGGGCCTCTCGGTGTTCGCCGGTGTCGGCGAGCGCACGCGCGAGGGCAACGATTTCTACCACGAGATGAGCGACGCGAAGGTCATCCGCCAGGACGACCTCTCGCAGTCGAAGGTCGCGATGGTGTTCGGCCAGATGAACGAGCCGCCGGGCAACCGGCTGCGCGTCGCGCTGACCGGCTTGACGATGGCCGAGCGCTTCCGCGACGAGGGCCGCGACATCCTGTTCTTCGTCGACAACATCTACCGCTACACGCTCGCGGGCACCGAGGTCTCCGCGCTGCTCGGCCGGATGCCGTCGGCGGTGGGCTACCAGCCGACGCTCGCCGAGGAGATGGGCCGCCTGCAGGAGCGCATCACGTCGACCAAGACCGGCTCGATCACGTCGATCCAGGCCGTGTACGTGCCGGCGGACGACCTGACCGACCCGTCGCCGGCGACGACGTTCGGCCACCTCGACGCGACGGTCGTGCTGTCGCGCGACGTCGCCTCACTCGGCATCTATCCGGCGGTGGACCCGCTGGACTCGACGTCGCGCCAGATCGACCCGAACACGATCGGCGAGGAGCACTACACGACGACGCGGCGCGTGCAGCAGACGCTGCAGCGGTACAAGGAGCTTCGCGACATCATCGCGATCCTTGGCATGGACGAGCTGTCGCCCGAGGACAAGCTAGCGGTCTCGCGCGCGCGGAAGATCCAGCGCTTCCTGTCGCAGCCCTTCCACGTCGCCGAGGTGTTCACCGGCTCGCCGGGCAAGTACGTGCCGTTGAAGGAGACGATCCGCGGGTTCCGGATGATCGTCGACGGCGAGTGCGACGCGCTGCCGGAGCAAGCGTTCTACATGGTGGGCGGCATCGACGAGGCCTTCGAAAAAGGGAAGAAGGTTCAGTAGGGTGTTGGGTGCGAGCGTCTGGTTACGCATCGCGACTCGCGAGGTTCTGTGGTCCGACGCGCGATTCGGTCGGAGCGTTGGCGGCAACGGATAGCGAGCCTGTCGAGACGGGCGCGCCGACGCTCGGCCGGTCCACGCGTCGTAGCGGTCGCTGGGTGAGGTAGCGCGGTCAGGGCAACTCTCAACGGTCGCACGCGTCGTAGCATCGCCCCGCGTCATGCAGCGGTCACGGGAAAGAGGTCGAACGATGGCAAGCACGATGCAAGTCGATATCGTCAGCGCGGAAGAGCAGATCTTCTCGGGCGAGGCTGAATTCGTCGTGCTGCCCGGCATCATGGGCGAGCTCGGCATCTACCCGCGGCACACGCCGCTGTTCACCGAGATCCGCCCCGGCGCGGTCCGCATGAAGATGCCGAACCAGGAGCGCGAGGAGCTGGTGTTCGTGCAGGGCGGCTACCTCGAGGTGCAGCCGCACGCGGTCACCGTGCTGGCCGACACCGCGATCCGCGCGAAGGACCTCGACGAGAAAGCCGCGCTCGAAGCCAAGCGGGCCGCCGAGGAAGCGATGGCGCACAAGTCCTCGAAGGAGGAGATCGCCGCCGCTGAAGCGTCGCTCGCCATGGCGATGGCCCAGCTCGAGGCGATCCGCAAGCTCCGTCACCGGAGCTGACGCGAGGCCGCGCAGCGCGGCCTTAGACCGCGCTCGACCCCCGGGGCCGGCTTCAGCCGGACGCATGGGGACCGCGGCATGCGTCGGGCTGAAGCATGACCAAAATTCCGGATCCGTTGTAGCGAACAGGGGCGCGCCGCCGTATCATCGGCCTGCCCCGAAATGGGCCGCCAAGGCATGCTCCTTGCGTGCGCGTTGTTCGTTACAGGCCACGTTCTCCCGTCCCGCCATGATCCGTCGTCTACTCGCTACGCTGTTCCTCGCTGTCCTCGCCGCCGGGGCCTCCGCGCAACAGACGGAATTGGTCTTCGCGGTGACCGAGGGGGTCACCTACCAGGCGACGCCCAAGGAGATCCGCGACAAGTTCGCCCCGATCGCGCAGGTGATCGCGACCGCCACCGGCCGTCGCGTGCGCACGGTGCTGGTCCCCGCGTACAACGACCTTCGCGCCGGGCTGCAGTCGCAGGAGTTCGACGTCGCGTTCGTGCATCCCGCGCATGTCTCGATGGCCGAGATCAAGACCGGCCGCTACAAGGCGGTCGCATGGACGACGGGGTTCACCGAGTACACGGCGTCGATGCTGGTCAACGCCAACCAGCCGCTCAAGACGATGGACGACCTCAAGGGCCGGACGGTCGTCACGCCCGACCCCGACTCGATCACCGCATGGATGGTCCGCGCGATGTTCCGCGCCGACAAGCTCGCGACGACCGACGCGCGCGATCCCTCGCCGTCGACGGTGCGCGTGATCACGACGCGCTACCAGGACGCGGTCCCGTTCTACCTCGAATACAACTTCGCCCAGGTCGGCGTCACCGCGTCGAACGCGGTCGTCAAGAGCTGGACCGACAAGGGCGGCAAGGTGCTGCTCAAGTCGCGCCCGGTGCCGATCAAGCAGTTCATCGTGTCGTCGAAGATGCCGGCGCAGGAGCAGCAGAAGATCCGCGACGCGCTCCTCACGCTCAAGGACGCGAAAGGCGGCCAGGGCGCGCTCGACACGGTCGGATACAAGGGCTTCGTCCCGCCCAATCCGGAGATCGAGGCGACCGTCATCGCCTGGCTCGGTCTTTGAGGGGGCGGCTTCCCCTCGGCCCCGTCCATGCGGGGCCCAGCCGAAACGGACACCCGGAAGGCTCGTCTCGAACAGGATGGGGCGCGAGCCCCACTTCGTCGACGCTGTCGCGGCAGGTCGGCGCTCGACTCGCCTGATCCCGGACGCTCGTTCCGGCCTCGTCCCCCTACGACAAAGTCCTGTTGCTGCGGCGCAGCATAACGCGCTGCCGACGTGTGCATCCCGCACATCCGCCGAACCTGCGAGGACTGCGATGCCTGACGTCTGCAAGACGATCGACCGGTCGATGGCGATCTCCCGCAACGTCGCCGGCGTGCTGTCGCGTCGCGTCAAGGATGCGACCGCCGATTACGCGACGCGCGTGCGAGCGACGCATACGGCGTACGCGCCGCCCGGTTTCCCGCTCGCCCATCCGCAGCCATGGTGGACCGACTGGGCGACCTACTGGATCGACGCCAGCCAGCGCTCGGCGCTCTTCTGGGACACGATCCGCGAGCGCGGCAACCAGTGGATCGCGTGCGAGGCAGCGGGCAAGCCGCCGCTCCTGCATTACCGCTGGGAGGTGATCGCCGACGCGCACGCGTACGAGCGGCCCTGCAACCATGCGCCGGTGCGCATCGTCCCGCCGCGCGGAGTGAAGGTCGACGAGCGCAAGCGCCCGTTCATCATCATCGGTCCGCGCGCGGGCCATGGCCCGGGCATCGGCGGCTTCAAGGAAGACTCCGAGGTCGGCGTCGCGCTGAACGCGGGGCATCCCGTGTATTTCGTGATCTTCTATCCCGATCCCGAGCGGCGATCCGCCGCCAGACGCGCTTCGATCCGCGCGCGCTGCCCGCGGTTCGCCAGGTGCTGGACGACCTCGACCGTGGCGGGCTTCCCGAGGCGGTCGTGCACAGCGGCCTTCTCGTCGCCTCCCGGCGCGCGGCCCGGTCGCCGCGGCGAGCCGCAAGCGCGTCGCGAAGCGCAGCCGGAAGCGGCGCCCTCCGCGGGACGCACGACGGCGCGCGCGGCGCGCTGAATCGCGCGGGCGCTTGCCCGGGCGCGCGAACATCGGTCACCATGCGTGGCTCGCGGCGCGTCCGGCCGGCCCGACCGCACGCCGTCACGACCAAATCCCCCGCGTCGATCCCCATGGTGCGCATTCCCGCCCGTAAGCCACGTTCCACCGCAGCGGCTTCGAGTGACGCCGCGAGCCGCACGTTCGCCGAGCTTCGCGCAGGCGCGAGCGCGTCGTCGCGTCATGCGATGACCGCCACCGAGATCGAGGGGCTCGCGCTCGTCGCGGGCGCGATCGATCCCGCGCATCTGGAAGGCGCGGCGGCGCGACGCGAAGACAAGCCCTCGGCACCCGGCGCCGCGGCGATCGCGCTCGTGTCGAACCTTCTGTTGAGGCGCCTGCCCGGGCCCGGAACGTCGATCGTCGCCACCGCGATGCGGTACGGCGGCAGGATCGACGTCGGCGATGTCCTCGACGCGACGGTGACGGTGCGGGCGAAGCACGCGCGCGGGCGGCGCGTCGACTTCGCGTGCCGGTGCGTCAACCAGCGCGGCGAGGTCCTCGTGGAGGGCGCGGCCACGGTGGAAGCGCCCGGGACGAAGCTCGCCTATTCGGCATTCGCCACGCCATCGCAGATCCTGCGGCGCGGCGACCGGTTCGCGGAGATCCTTCGTCGGTGCGCGTCGTTGCCGCCGGTGCGTTGTGCCGTCGTGCATCCCTGCGATCCGGATGCGCTGCTCGGTGCGCTCGAATCGGCCAGGCGCGCACTCATCGTGCCTGTGCTGGTGGGTCCCGAGCAGAAGATCCGCGCCGCCGCGACGGCGGCGAAAGCGGATCTCGCCGGCATCGAGATCGTCTCGACCGAGCACAGCCACGCCGCCGCGCAAAAAGCGGTCGACCTCGCGCTCGCGGGCAAGGTCGAAGCGCTGATGAAGGGCAGCCTCCATACCGACGAGCTCATGGCGGCGGTCGTCGCGGCGACGACGGGGCTTCGCACCGCGCGGCGCATGAGCCACGTGTTCGTGATGGACGTTCCCGCCTATCCGCGCCTGCTCCTCGTCACCGACGCGGCGGTCAACATCGCGCCGACGCTCGACGACAAGGCGGACATCGTGCAGAACGCGATCGACCTCGCGCACGTGCTCGGCATCGGCGTGCCGAAGGTCGCGGTGCTCTCGGCGGTCGAGACGGTGACCTCGCGCATCGAGTCGACGGTGCACGCCGCGGCGCTGTGCAAGATGGCCGAGCGGGGCCAGATCACCGGCGGCGCGATCGACGGCCCGCTCGCGTTCGACAACGCGATCTCCGAGCAGGCGGCTCGCGCGAAAGGGATCGGCGGCGAAGTCGCCGGACGCGCCGACATCCTGGTCGTTCCCGACCTCGAGGCCGGCAACATGATGGCGAAGCAGCTCCAGTATTTCGCCGGCGCCGACGGCGCCGGGATCGTGCTCGGCGCGCGCGTGCCCATCGTGCTCACGTCGCGCGCCGACAGCGTGCGCACGCGCATCGCCTCGGCGGCGGTCATGGCGCTGGTCGCGAACGCGCGCCGTTCGCCGGCTCGCCGCTAGGCCCGTCGTGGACGACGCGATCCTCGTCGTCAACGCGGGGTCGTCGAGCGTCAAGTTCTCGCTGTTCGACGCGGGCGAAGCGGGTGACGCAGGCGACGCGGCGACGCTGCGCCTGCGCGGTCAGGTCGAGGGACTCGGGACTGCGCCGCACTTTGTCGCGAAGACGCCGTCGGGCGAGATCGTCGGCGAGCGCAGGTGGGAAGGCGCGGCGGCGCTCGACCACGCGGGCGCGGTCGACCATCTGCTCGCGTTCTTCGACGGCGCCGCAGTGCAACGCCGGCTGGCGGCGGTCGGCCACCGCGTCGTGCACGGCGGCACGCGCTACGACGCTCCGGTGCGCGTCGACGCCGGTGTGCTCGACGCGCTGGCGGCGCTGATTCCGCTCGCGCCCCTTCACCAGCCGCACAACCTCGCTCCGATCCGCGCGATCGCCGCGCGCATGCCGACGCTGCCGCAGGTGGCTTGCTTCGACACCGCGTTCCATCGCGGGCAGCCGCCGATCGCGCAGGCGTTCGCGCTGCCTCCCGAGATCACCGATCTGGGCGTGCGCCGCTACGGCTTTCACGGCCTGTCGTACGAGTACGTCGCCGGCGCCCTTCGCGGCGTCGATGCGGCGGCCGCGGCTGGGCGCGTCGTCGCCGCCCATCTCGGCAACGGCGCGTCGATGTGCGCGATCGCCGCCGGCCGCAGCATCGCGTCGACGATGGGCTTCACCGCGCTCGACGGCCTGATGATGGGGACGCGCGCCGGCGCGCTCGATCCGGGCGTGCTGCTGTGGCTGGCCGAGGAGCGCGGCATGAGCGCGCGCGAGATCGGGCAACTTCTCTACCACCGGTCGGGGCTGCTCGGCGTGTCGGGCATCTCCTCGGACATGCGCACGCTGCTCGCCAGCGACGCGCCGCGCGCGAAGCTCGCGATCGACCTCTTCTGCTACCGATGCGTGCGCGAGCTCGGCTCGCTCGCCGCGGCGCTCGGCGGGCTGGACGCGCTCGTGTTCACCGGCGGGATCGGCGAGCACGCGGCGCCGGTGCGCGAGCGCATCGTGCGCGAATCGGCCTGGCTCGGGCTCGCGCTCGACTCCGATGCCAACCGCGCGGATGCGCAGCGCATCACGGCCGCGGCGTCGCGCGTGCCGGCCTACGTGATCCCGACCGACGAGGAGCGGATGATCGCGCGGCACGTCCGTGCGGTCCTCGGCTGACGGAGCGCGCGGGGCCTCCTCGATCGCGGGATCGCCCGTTGCGCCCGGCGTATGATGAAGACGTGAGCGGTTTCCGCATCGAGAAGGACGCGATGGGCGAGGTGCGCGTGCCCGCCGAGCGGTTGTGGGGCGCGCAGACGCAGCGCTCGATCGACAACTTCCCGATCGGCGTGCCGCGCTTTCGCTGGGATCGCCCGGTGATCCGCGCGTTCGGCCTGGTCAAGCTCGCTTCGGCGCGCGTGAACGCGCGGCTCGGCGCGCTCGCGGCCGACAAGGCGGCGCTGATCGAGCGTGCCGCGCGCGAGGTCGTCGACGGCACGCTCGACGCCGAGTTTCCGCTGGTCGTATTCCAGACCGGCTCCGGCACGCAGTCGAACATGAACGCGAACGAGGTGATCGCCAACCGCGCGATCCAGCTCGCCGGCGGGAAGGTCGGCTCGAAGTCGCCGATCCATCCCAACGACGACGTCAACCTCAGCCAGTCGTCGAACGACGCGTTCCCGACCGTCATGCACGTCGCGCTCGTCGAGTCGATCGACGCGCGCCTCCTGCCCGCGCTCGACCGGCTGGGCGAAACGCTCGCCGCGAAGGCGCTGGCATTCACCGACGTCGTGATGCTCGGGCGCACGCACCTGATGGACGCGACACCGGTGACGCTCGGCCAGGTGATCGGCGGCTGGGCGGCGCAGCTCGACGAGGCGCGCCGCTATGTCGTCGCGGGCCGCGAAGGCCTCTATCCGATCGCGATGGGCGGCACGGCCGTGGGCACCGGGCTCAACGCGCCCGACGGTTTCGCCGAAGGCGTCGCGGGGGAGCTCGCTGTGCTGACCGGCAAGCCGTTCGTCTCGGCCCCGGACAAGTTCGCGGCGCTTTCCGCGCACGACGCGGTCGTCAACGCGAGCGCGTCGGTGCGCACGCTCGCCGGCGCCGCGATGAAGATCGCGAACGACGTGCGCTGGTACGCGAGCGGGCCCCGCGCGGGGTTCGCCGAGATCACGATCCCCGACAACGAGCCGGGCTCGTCGATCATGCCGGGCAAGGTCAACCCGACGCAATCCGAGGCGCTGACCATGGTCGCGGCGCGCGTGTTCGGCAACGACGCGACCGTCGCGTTCGCCGGGTCGCAGGGCAACTTCCAGCTCAACGTGTTCAAGCCGGTGATGCTGCACGCGGCGCTCGAGTCCATCGAGCTCCTGGGCGACGCGCTCGCCTCGTTCGATGAGCGCTGCGCGCGCGGAATCGAGCCGCGCCACGCGAACATCCGCGACCACGTCGAGCGCTCGCTGATGCTGGTGACCGCGCTCAATCCCCACATCGGCTACGAGAACGCCGCGAAGATCGCGCAGCTCGCGCACAAGGAAGGCACGTCGCTGCGCGAGGCGGCGGCGAAGCTCGGGCTCGTCGACCCGGAGAAGTTCGACCGGCTCGTCGACCCGAAGTCGATGACCTGAATCCGCGTCGCCACCCCACGGAGATGCCATGGTGAGAACGCTTGCAACGGTCGCGCTCCTGTCGCTCGTTTCCGGTGTCGCGTCGGCGGCGCCGTGCCACCACGTCGTCGGCACGTGGCAGTTCCAGCTGGCGTGCGTAAGCGCATACGACTCGCCGCCCTTGTTCGGCACGTCGACGCCGACCGGCACGATCACCCACCAGGACGGGTGCGCGTTCGCCGGCACGGTCGGTCCGTACAAGTGGGTGGGCGTGCTCCACGGCGACAACAACCGGCTCTTCGATTCCGACTACGGCGGCGCGAAGCTCGCAGGCGAGCTCACGACGCGGCGGGCCGGCGAATTCACGCGCATGGACGTCCGCTATACGTACTCGACGACGCCGGCGATTCCGGGATCGCCGACGGCGTGTGTCGGCACGGCGACGCGCGACTGACTGCGCAGTGGCCGACGCCAGCCCGTGGCGCGACTGGATCGGGCGGACCGAGCGCCGTGTCGACCGTGTCGCTGCGGCGCCTCTCGCCGCGTTGTCCGCGACGCTCGACCGCGACGATCCGGAGCCGCATGACGGCGACCCGGTCCCGCCGCTGTGGCACTGGCTGCTGTTCACGCCGGTGACGCCGCAGCATGGAATCGGCCCCGACGGTCACGCGAGGCGTGGCGAATTCCTGCCGCCGGTGCCGCTGCCGCGACGCATGTGGGCCGGCGGCCGGCTCACGTTCGAACGGCCGATCGCGGTCGGCGACGACGTCGAGCGCATGTCGCGCATCACCGACGTCGCCGTGAAGCAGGGCCGGAGCGGCTCGCTGGTCTTCGTCACCGTGCATCACGAGATCGCCGACGCGCTCGGTGTCGCGATCCGCGAGGAGCACGACATCGTCTATCGCGACGCGACGCCGCGCGCTGAAGCGACGGCCGCGCCGACACCCGCGCCCACGAACGACGAATACACGCGCGAGATCGCGCCCGACCCGGTGCTTCTGTTCCGTTACTCGGCGCTCACGTTCAACGGACACCGCATCCACTACGATCGCGACTACGCGACCGGCGTCGAGGGCTATCCGGGCCTGGTCGTCCATGGCCCGCTGATCGCGACGCTGCTCCTCGACCTCATGCGCCGCCAGCACCCTCACGCCGTCGTGCGCCACTTCCGGTTCAAGGCGCTGCACCCGCTGTTCGACCTCCACCGGTTCGCGCTGTGCGGGCGCGCGGAAGGCGCGCGTACGCACGCGCTGTGGGCACGCGATCACCAGGGCGCGCTCGCGATGCACGCGAGCGCCGAGCTCGCCTGATCCCAAAGTCGCTGCATGAGCGCCCGCACCTATCTGTTCGTTCCCGCCGATCGGCCCGACCGTTACGAGAAGGCGCTCGCCGCGGGCGCCAGCGCGGTCATCGTCGATCTCGAGGATGCCGTCGCTCCCGACGCGAAGACGGCGGCGCGCGAGGCGCTCGCGCGCTGGCTGCCGCGCGCCCCTGCGCGCGTCCTCGTGCGCGTCAATGCCGCCGACACCGGGTGGTTCGCCGACGACCTCGCGCTGTGCGGTCATCCGTCGGTGGTCGGCGTCGTCATGCCGAAGGCCGAGCGGCGCGCCGATCTCGCGCACGCGTCGGCCGTCGCGGCCGGCCGGCACCTCTATCCGCTGATCGAGACCGCCGCCGGATTCGACGCGATGCGTACGCTCGCGTCGGCGACCGGGGTCGAGCGGCTCGTGTTCGGCTCGATCGATTTCCAGCACGACCTCGACATCGCGGGCGACGACGAGGCGCTCCTGCGCTTTCGTTCGGAAATCGTGCTGGTGTCGCGGCTCGCAGGGATCCGCGCGCCGGTCGACGGCGTGACGATCGCCATCGACGACGCCGACGCATTGCGCGCGGACGCCGAGCGCGCGCGCCGGCTCGGCTTCGGCGCGAAGCTCTGCATCCATCCGCGGCAGGTCGCGATCGTCGAGCGCGCATTCCGGCCGACCGGCGCCGAGCGCGAGTGGGCGCGGCGCGTCGTCGAAGCCGCGCAGCGTGCGCGGGGCGCCGTCGTCGCCGTCGATGGCCGGATGGTCGACCGACCGGTGCTACTTCGTGCGCGGGAGATCCTCGACGATGCGAACGACCTCCCGCCGGAAGGCGCGCACTGAAAATCGGGCCGAAGCCCGGCGCATTGCATCGCCGGCCGCGCGGATCCGGCGGCGCGAGAACCGTAGCGCCGACCGCCGACATCCTTAAGTGCTTAAGTTTTCCGTGCCGCGGCGGCGAGCGCGGCCTGTCACCGCGACGGCGGCTCGCCCTCGGCGACCCATGCCGCCATCAGCGTGTAGCTGACCGCCAGCACGACGGGCCCGACGAACAGGCCGACGATGCCGAACGCGAAGAGACCGCCCAGCACGCCGACCATGATGAGCAAAAGCGGCAGGTCGGCGCCGCGGCGGATCAGGATCGGGCGAAGGAAATTGTCGAGCGACGCGACGACGACCGTCCACGCCGCCAACGCGATCGCCCAGCTTTGCGATCCCGAGTACCAGAGCCACACGACCGCGCCGATCATCACGAGCGACGGGCCGATCTGCGCGATGCAGCAGATCAACATCAGCGCGGAAAGCAGCGCGACGTAGGGGACGCCCGCGGCGAGCAAGCCCGCCGCGCCGAGCGCGGTCTGCACGACCGCGGTCACGACGATGCCGAGCGCCACCGCGCGGATCGCCGCGCCTGCCAGGAGCACCACTTCCTCGCCGCGCGCGCCGTGCAGCCGGCGGGAGAAACGGCGCACGCCTTTCGCGCCGATCTGGCCGGTCGCGTACAGCACGCCGCAGAACAGGAACGTCAGCAGCAGGTGCAAGACGATCCCTCCGAGGCCGCCGAGTTGCGCGAGGAGCCACGCGCCGATCTGCGTCATGTACGGAGAGAAACGGGCCGCGAGCGACTCCGGTCCCGCATCGACGATCGTGCGCCATTCGTCGGTGACGGTCGCGCCCACGAACGGGATCGACGCGATCCAGCCTGGCGGCCCGGGAAGCCTGAACGTCAGCGTCTGGAGCGCGAGGAGGCGCTCGAGCTGACCGACCAGCGTCACGCCGAGCATCACCAGCGGCACGATGACGATCAGGAGCAGGAGCAGCATCATCACCGAGACCGCGATCGAGCGGCGGCCGCCCAGGCTTCGTTGCAATCCCATCAGCACCGGCCAGGTCGCGACGACGATCATCGTCGCCCAGATCAACGCCGGCAGGAACGGCCTCAGGATGTAGAGGCTCGCGCCTCCCATCAGCAGGATGAAGACGACGCCCAGCACGATGCGGGGCAGGTCGCGCGGTCCGGGGGGCGCAGCCATCGTGTTCTTCCCTTGCGAGCGGCTAGCGGCGCGCCGGCAGCTGCTGCTCGGCGAGCGTCACCCAGTAGCTTGCGCCGATCGCGAGCGCGTCGTCGTTGAAGTCGTAGCGCGGATTGTGCAGCGACGGCGTGTCGGGACCGTTGCCGGTCCCGAGCCATACGTAGCAGCCCGGTTTCGCCTGCAGCATGAACGCGAAATCCTCGCTCCCCATCGAGGGCATCGGGTCGGTGTCGACGCGCTCGCTTCCGACGACCGCGGTCGCGGCGGCGATCGCGTGCGCGGTCTCGGCGTCGCTGTTGACGGTGGCGGGATAGCGGCGCTCGTAGCGCAGCGTCGCGGTCATCTCGAACGTCGCGGCGATTCCCTCGACGATCGTCCGCATGCGCCGCTCGATCGTGTCCTGCACCTCGCGCTTGAACGAGCGCGCGGTGCCGCGCAGCACGACCTCGTTCGGGATTACGTTCCAGGTGTCGCCCGCGTGCACCTGCGTGACGCTGACCACGCCGGCGTCGAGCGGATGCAGGTTGCGCGAGACGATCGTCTGCAGCGCCCCGATCGCGTGCGAGGCGAACAGCATCGGGTCCTTGCCCTGGTAGGGCATCGCCGCGTGCGCGCCCTTGCCGGTCGCGACGATCTCGAAGATGTCGAACGCGCCCATCAGCGGCCCCGCGCGCATCGCGAACGAGCCGACCGGCGCCGACGGCCAGTTGTGCAACCCGTACACGGCGCGCATCGGGTAGCGGTCGAACAGGCCCTGCTCGACCATGACGCGCCCGCCGCCCTCGTTCTCCTCGGCCGGCTGGAAGATGAAGTAGACGGTGCCGTCGAGGCGCTTGCGCTGCGCGAGCGCCTTCGCCGCGCCGAGCAGCATCGTCGTATGACCGTCGTGCCCGCAGGCGTGCATGCGGCCTTCGTGCTTCGACGCGTGAGGCGCGCCGGTCATCTCGTGGATGTGCAGCGCGTCGAGGTCGGCGCGCAGCCCCACCGCTTCGTGCGACGACCCCTGCTTCAGCACGCCGACGACGCCGGTGCCGGCGAGGCCGGTGTGGACGTCGAGTCCGATCTCGCGGAGCTTCGCCGCGACGAACGCGGCGGTCTCCTTCTCCTCGAACGCGGTCTCGGGATGCGCGTGCAGGTGGCGGCGCCAGCCGCGGAGCTCGGGCTCCAGCGCGGCGGCTTCGGGAACCAGGTTCATCGCTCTCGGCCTGTGGCGGGGGAAGCGGTTGTAAGCGAACGGTCGCGGCGAGCCAGACACGATCGATTCCCCCAGGTCAGGCCGCCATCCTGCCGTCTTCGCGCGGACGCGGTCGTGGGGAGAGGCATCGTAGCGCATCCGGTAAGATCGTGCCGTGCCCGCGAATGCACCCTTCGACCTGCTCGTCGTCGGCGGCGGCATCAACGGCGCCGGGATCGCGCGCGATGCTGCCGGTCGCGGATTATCCGTGTTGCTTGTCGAGCGCGACGATCTCGCGTCGGCGACTTCCTCGTGGAGCACCAAGCTGATCCACGGCGGGCTGCGCTACCTCGAGCACTACGAATTCCGCCTGGTCTCCGAGGCGCTCGCCGAGCGCGAGGTCCTGCTGCGGATCGCGCCGCACCTCTGCGAGCCGCTCGCGTTCGTGCTTCCGCACGAGCCGCACCTGCGACCCGCGTGGATGATCCGCGCGGGGTTGTTCCTCTACGACCGGCTCGGCGGACGCATGTCGCTGCCGCGCTCGTCGACGGTGCGCCTCGACGACAGCCGCTGGGGCGCGGGTCTCCAGCCCCGCTTCGGCAAGGCATTCGTCTACGCCGATGCGCGCGTCGACGATGCGCGCCTCGTCGTCGCGAACGCGATGTCGGCGCGCGATCGCGGCGCTGCGATCCGCGTGCGCACGCGCTTCGTCGGCGCGCGTCGCGACCGTGGGCTGTGGAGCGCGCGGCTCGACGGCGCGTCGGGCCCCGAGGAGGTCGCGGCGCGAGCGCTCGTCAATGCCGCGGGGCCCTGGGTCGCCGACGTCCTGGCCGGCACCGACGCGAAGCCCTCGGGGGCGCGCGTGCGGCATCTGAAGGGCAGCCACATCGTCGTGCCGCGCGTCCATCCCGAGGAGCACGCGTACATCCTGCAGAACTCCGATCAGCGGATCGTCTTCGTGATTCCCTACCAGGAGCGTTACTCGCTGATCGGCACGACCGAAGTCCCGGTGGACGCGTACGAAGCGCCGCATATCTCGGACGACGAGATCGACTACCTGCTGGCGCTCGCCAACGCCTACCTGGAGAAGCCGCTCGCGCGCGCCGACATCGCGTGGACCTACAGCGGCGTGCGGCCGCTCTACGACGACGGCTCGTCCGATCCGTCGGCCGTCACGCGCGACTACGTGCTGAAGGCCGACGCGCTCGACGGGCCTCCGGGACCCGGCCTCGCGCCGGTGCTGTCGATCTACGGCGGAAAGATCACCACGTACCGCAAGCTCGCCGAAGCGGCGCTCGCCGAGCTCGCGCCGCACTTCCCCGCGATGAAGGCCGCATGGACGTCGACCGAACCGCTGCCCGGCGGCGACTTGCCGCGCGGCGATCGCGCGGCGCTGCTCGCCTCGTTGTGCGCACGCTATCCGGCGATTCCCGTCGACCTGTTGCGACCGCTGGCGCGCCGCCACGGGACCCGCGCGACCGCGGTGCTGGGCGACGCGCAGCGCCTCGAGGACCTTGGCGAAGGGTTCGGCGGCGGGCTGTGCGCGCGCGAGATCGACTACCTGGTCGAGCACGAATGGGCGCGCGAGCCCGACGACGTCCTGTGGCGACGCACCAAGTGCGGATTGCCGATGAGCGCTTCGGAACGCGCGCGAGCCGGTGCCTACGTGACCGCGCGGGCGAAGCGATGACCGCGGCGCCGACCGGACCGGGCGCCGTTCCGCCCCGGCCGCTCGCCGCGATGCCGCGCGCGGCGCGCGCCGCCATTCGCGGCGTGCTCGCGGACATCGACGACACGCTGACGACGCACGGCCGCCTCACGCCCGCCGCGTACGCCGCGCTCGACCGCCTGCAACAGGCGGGCAAGCTCGTCGTTCCGATCACCGGCCGGCCGGCGGGATGGTGCGACCACATCGCGCGGATGTGGCCGGTCGACGGCGTCGTCGGCGAGAACGGCGCGTTGTGGATGCGCTACGACGCCAGCTCCCGCAAGCTCCTGCGCGGGACCGTAGCGAGCGACGCCGTGCGCCGCGCGAACCGCAAGCGGCTCGACGCGGTCGCGGCGCGCGTGTTGCGGCAGGTGCCGGGCACCGCGCTCGCCTCCGACCAGCCCTATCGCGACGCCGACATCGCGATCGATTTCTGCGAGGACGTCCCGCCGCTGCCGCGCGCGGAGGTCGACCGCATCGTCGCGATCATGGAGTCCGAGGGCCTGACCGCGAAGGTGTCGTCAATCCATGTCAACGGCTGGATCGGCCGCTACGACAAGCTCGGTATGACGCGCACGTTCCTCGCCGACGCGTTCGGCATCGACCTCGACCGGGAGCGCGAGCGTTTCGTGTTCGCGGGCGACTCGCCCAACGACGCGCCGATGTTCGCGTTCTTCCCCCATTCGGTGGGGGTCGCGAACGTGCGCGCCTTCCTCGACCGCATCGCGACGCCGCCCGCATGGATCACGCGCGCGGAAGCGGGCGCCGGGTTCGTCGAGCTCGCCGACGCGCTGCTCGACGCGTGAGCCGTACGCCGCCGGCAAGCCGACCAGGGAGCCGTCGATGACATCGTCGTTCAAGGAGCGCCTCGCGCGAAACGAGCTTCTCACCGGCACGATGGTGTTCGAGTTCTTCACGCCGGGCATCGCGCAGATCGTGCGCGCGGCCGGCGCCGACTTCATCCTCTACGACATGGAGCACAGCGGCGCCGATGTCGAGACGATCAAGTCGCAGTTCGCGCATTGCCGGGGGCTGCCGATCGCGCCGCTGGTGCGCGTGCCGGTCAACGAGTACACGTGGATCGCGCGCGTGCTCGACGCCGGCGCGCACGGGGTGATGATCCCGATGGTCGATTCGGTCGACGATGCGCGCCGCGCCGTGCGGTCGATGCAGTACCCGCCGGGCGGACGGCGCGGATCGGCGTTCGGCATGGCGCACGACGACTATCTCGCCGGCGCGCCGGTCGACAAGATCGCCGCTGCGCGCGCGAGGACCGTTCTGATCGCGTTGATCGAGACGCCCGGCGGCGTCGCGGCCGCCGACGAGATCGCCGCGCTGCCCGGCATCGACATGCTGTGGCTCGGCCATTTCGATCTCACCAACTTCATGGGGATCCCCGGGCAGTTCGAGCACCCCGACTACCTCGCGGCGGTCGATCGCATCGTGGCGGCCGCGCGGCGGCACGGGAAGCCCGCCGGGTTCCTCGCGCTCGACGACGACTGGGCGCGGCGCTACCACGCGAAGGGCTTCCGCGTGCTCGCCTACGGACTCGACTCGGCGCTTCTGCAGGGCGCGCTGCGGCGCGGGATCGAAACGTTGCGCTCGCTGTGAGGGGTCGGCGCCTGCGGGCGGCGGCGAAACGCCGACCGCCGAGCGCCCCAGCTATTCCTTCAACTCGATGCGCGAGCGCGCGATGACGTCGCCGAGGCGCTGGCGCTCGCTCGCCATGAAGGCGGCGAATGCCGCGGGCGTGTCGTTCGCGGCCGGTACGGCGCCGGTCTTGAGCACGCGGTCCTTCGTCTCCGCGGTCGCCAGCGCCTTTCCGATCTCGCCGGACAGCCGCCGGACGATCTCCGGCGGCGTTCCCGCCGGCGCGACGATCCCCCACGATTGCGTGATCTCGTAGCCGGGGACTGCTTCGGCGATGGTCGGAAGCTCCGGCAGCGCCGGATTGCGTTCGGTACCGGTCGTGGCGATCGCGCGCACACGTCCCGCGCCCATGTGCGCGCCGGCCGCGATCGGCGAGGTGATGATGTACTGCGCGTTGCCCGCGATCACGTCGAGCAATCCGGGCGCGGCGCCCTTGTACGGGATGTGCGTCACCTTGATGTCGGCGAGGAGGTTCAGCATCTCGCCGGCCAGATGCGCCGGGGTGCCGATGCCGGCCGACGCGTAGTTGAGCGCACCCGGCCGCTCCTTCGCATAGCGGACGAGCTCCGCGACGTTCGCCGCGGGCACCGCGTTGTTGATGACCAGCACGTTCGACGCGGTCGCCACGCGCGAGATCGGCACGAAGTCCTTCACCGGATCGTACGGCAGGTCCTTGCGCAGGTTCGGCAGGATCGCGTAGATCGCGGTCGTCGTCATGAGCAGCGTGTAGCCGTCCGGCGGCGACTTCGCCACCGCCTCGGCGCCCAGCACGCCGCCGGCGCCCGCCTTGTTGTCGACGACGACCTGCTGGCCGATCGACTCCGAGATTCGTTGCGCAAGCAGGCGCGCGAGCTGGTCGGGCGCGCCGCCCGCGGCGTCGGCGACGACAAGCCGGATCGGCCGGGTGGGAAACGCCTGCGCGAATGCGCCGGTGTTGATCGCGAGCGCGAACAGCGCCAGCACCACGAGTCCACTGCGATGGAGCGTCTTCATGCGGCCTCCTCCGTTGCAATTGTGTTCATCGTTGCGAGCGTGCGCCGCCTTGGGTCCGCCCGGCGAGGTCGCGGATGATCTGCGCCACCGCCTGCACCGCCGCGCTCGCGTGGCGGCGCCCGCTGACGACGAGGAAGAACGTCTGCCAGATCTCGGGCTCGACGATGCGTGCGCCGGCGAGCTGCTTCGCGGCCACCTCGGCCGCGATCGCGTTGGGCGACGCCAGCGAGTACAGCCCGCCACGCGCGACCAGCTTCTTCATCACGTGGATCGAGTTCACCTCGACGGCGATGTTCAGCGTGAGGCCGGCGCGCCGCGCCTCCTCCTCGACGAGCACGCGCCCGCCGTTGGGCATCGTCGCGATCGCGAGGGGCAACCGCGCGAAGCGCTTGAACGGAACCGTCCTGCGCCGCACCTCGGGATCCCCGGCCCTGGCGACGAGCCCCAGCGGCACTTCGAACAGCGTGTGGAACTCGCCCAGTTCGGGCGGAGGCGCCAGCGACACGATGCCGAGGTCGACGCGCCCGTCGGCCAGGCTCTCCTCGATCTGGCGGGTCGGGCCTTCGGCGATCTGCAGATGGACGTTCGGATGGCGGCGACGCACGAGCGCGACCAGGTCGCCGCATAGCGGCCAGCTCACCGAGGGCTGCAGCGCGATCCGGACGACGCCGCGCAGCGCGA
>JBDTNO010000047.1:0-18015 GCA_039933715.1 Betaproteobacteria bacterium | reverse complement strand
TTGGGGCGGCCCGGCGGGCGCGGATCGATGAAGCGCGCCGCCGCGAAGGTCGTGGGCGTCCTGGCGTCGCTTTCCGCGCTCGGCTACGTGCTGCTGCTCGCCGCGCTGTACGTCGGGCAGGAATCGCTGATTTTTCCCGGCACGCCGCTGCCGGCCGACCACCGCTTTGCGTTCGATCAGCCGTTCGAGGAGATCCGCGTGCCGGTCGACGGCGGATCGCTCGACGCGCTCTTGTTCCGCCAACCCGATCCGCGCGGGCTCGTGTTCTTCCTGCATGGCAACCGCGGCAACCTCCAGACCTGGACGACCGGGCTCGACTTCTACCGGCGCGTCAACTACGACCTCTTCATCTTCGACTACCGCGGCTATGGCCGCAGCACCGGCTCGAACATGGACGAGCGCCAGCTCGACGCCGATGTGCGCGCCGCCTGGGACACGATCGCGCCGCGCTACCGCGGCCAGCCGATCGTGGTCTATGGTCGCTCGCTGGGCACCGGCCTCGCGGTTCGGCTCGCGCGCGCGGTGACGCCGCGCCTGCTCGTGCTCGTGTCGCCCTACGCGAGCCTCGTCGGGGCCGGGCAGCGGCAATATCCTTTCGTGCCCGGATGGCTCGTCAAGTACCCGCTGCGAAGCGACGAGACGATCGGCGAAGTGCGAAGCCCGGTGTTGATCCTGCATGGCACGCGCGACAGCCTGATCCCGCCGTCGGACAGCCAGCGCCTGCGCGAGCGAACGCGCTCGCCGGTCGAGCTCGTGCTGGTCGAGGGCGCGGGGCACAGCGACATCCAGCGCTTCCCCGCGTACCTCGACGCGCTTGCCGACCGGCTCGAGCGGATCGCCGGCGGCTAAAAGGCGCGTCAGCCCACGTGCGTGCGCAGGAACTCGAGCGTGCGCTCGCGGGCGAGCTTCGCGGACGGTGCGTCGTACGAGCCGCGCTGGTCGCAATTGAAGCCGTGGTTCGCCGGATAGACGTGCACGTTCGCTTCCGGATGCGCGGCGGCGAGCTCGCGTACACCTTTTACCGGGATCATCTTGTCCTTCTCGCCGAAATGCGCGAGGACCGGGCAGCGCGGATGCTCGCCGATCGCCTCGAGCATGCCGCCGCCGTAATACGGGATCGCGCAAGCGAAACCCGCCAGGCGCGCCGCGGCCATCCACGCCACGTAGCCGCCCCAGCAGTAGCCGACGATACCGACCTTGCCGGCGTGTGCGGCGATTTGCCGCGCCGCCTCGACATCGGCGAGCGCGTGATCGAGCGTCGTCCTGGCCTTGAGCGCGCGTCCCTTCTCGATGTCCTCCGGCGTGTATCCGAGATCTACGCGCGGCGCGATGCGATCGAAGAGCGCCGGCGCGATCGCCAGGTAGCCGTCAGCCGCATAGCCTTCGCACACGCTGCGGATATGGCTGTTGACGCCGAAGATCTCCTGCGCGACGACGAGGCCGCCGCGCGGCTTCCCCGACGGTTCCGATCGCCAGGCGGAAATCGTGGCGCCGTCAGCGGCGACTAGTTCGATCCAGTGTCCCATCGTTTCTTCGTGCTTCCGGAGCGGGTGGATTCCGCCGCGTGCCGCGAGGCGCCGCAACGCCGCCGCTCGCGTGCGCGAGACCGCCCGATGACGATGGGCGGTGCGTTCATGCCCGCGAACGATAGGCCAATCGGCGTCCGGCGGCAATCGGACCGCATGGAACACGCCGGGTCGCGCCATGCGCACCCTGCCCCTACAATGGCTGGATGCGCAGCGCGGGAACCCCGCTCCGGCGACGAACCTCGCGCGTCGTGGCCGGAAATGAAGCCTGCATCGTTCACGGAGCATGATTGACATCGCAGAGCGTTCGCTGGGATACCGCGGTCCGGCCGATGGTCGATGCCCGCGAAGGCCGCCTGTGGCGCAACCACAGCGACGCCGTCAACGGCGCGCTCGTGTCGCGCTGGCTCGAACCGTCGTCGCGAGCGCGAATCCTCAAGACCGACCTCTTCGACGAGGCGATGGGCGTCGGGCTCGTCCCGTTGCTCGCCACGCGGGCGCAGCGGATCGCCGCGATCGACATCGCCACCTCGGTGCTGGGTGCCGCGGCAGCGCGCTACCCCCGCCTCGACGTCGTCGGCGCCGACGTGCGCCACCTGCCTTTCGCGGACGCGACGTTCGACGCCGTCGTCTCGAACTCGACGCTCGACCACTTCGCCGCGCGCGACGACATCGGCGCGTCGCTCGTCGAGCTCCATCGTGTCCTTCGCCCCGGCGGCCGTCTCGTGCTGACGATGGACAACTTGCGCCATCCGGCGGTCGCGCTGCGCAACGCGATGCCGATGGGACTCCTGCGTCGCATCGGGCTCGTGCCCTATCCGATCGGCAAGACCGTGGGCCCGCGCAGGCTCCTGCGCATCGTGCGCGCCGCGGGCTTCGAGGTCGTCGACGTCGATGCGCTGCTCCATTGTCCGCGTACGCTCGCGGTCCTGCGCGCGCGGCGGCTCGATCGCGAAGGCGATCCCGGCTCGCACCGTCGCTTCCTCAAAGGGCTCGGTCGCTGGGAGCGGCTGGCGCGGTTGCCGACGCGCTTCCTCACCGGCCACTACGTCGGCGTACTGGCGCGAAAGACGTGATCGCAGGCGCATCCCCGCGATGAAATCCCGTTATCCGGAAGGCAGCCCCCTCCGGCGCGCCGTGGAGTCGTTGCGCCACGAGGGCTTCCGGACGTTCGCATGGAAGCTCGCCTCCGAGCTCGGCGTGCGACGCATCCTGCGCCTCGTGCGACCGATCGACGAGCCGATCCACGACGCCATCGGCTCGCTGCCGATCGCGTTCGACCTGCTCGCTGCCGACGGGATCGACGAGTATCTCGCGGCCCGCCCCGACGCCGGTCGTACGGCCATCGAAGCGGCGCTGAAGGACGGACAGCAATGCTTTCTCGTCCGGCACGAGGGACGCATCGTGTCGTCGTGCTGGTCCAGCACGACGTCCTGTCGCTCGTCGTACCTCGGACGCGAGATCGTCCTGCTCGAAGGCGACGTTTACTTCAACGACGCGTGGACCGCGCCCTCGATGCGCGGCCACGGCCTCGCCCATGCGCTGTGCCTCCACCAGCTGAGGCATTTCCGCGGCCTCGGCTTCCGCAGGGCGGTACGCGGCACGATCCCGGAGAACTACTCGGCGTTGCGCGCCCACAGGAAATGCGGCTTCCGGCCGGTTGCCATGCTCGCGTGCGTGCGCATCGGAGCTTGGCAGCGCGAGATGGATCGGCCTTGGCGCGAAGATTGAGCGAGCACTCGGCGCCACGAGGCGGTTCGCGCGCGTTGCGCCTCGCATCGTGGCTGGCCACGGTCTCCGACGCATTCGTCGACACCACGATGCTGCGCGGCATCGCCGCGGGCAGCGGGCTTCCGCTGTCGATGCTCGTGGCCGGGCCGGTCGCGCGCGTGCAGTGGCTCGTCGATCGCGCCTTCGACGGCGTGCCCCGGCGAGAAGCGCTTGGGCACGTTCCCGGGTGGCGCCTCGCCCGCACGCTGCGACGCTTGCGTGCCACCGCGGATCTCGTCGTCGCGCGGGTGGCGCGCCGGTCGGTCGCCCCTCTCGGCTTCGACGACGACTGGCTCCCCGTGCCGGACTGGATCGGCATGCGCCTCGACGGGCCGTTCGACCTCGACGCGATCGCCCGCCGCAACCATAGCGCGCATGACGACCTCCGGCGCGTGCGGCGCGACTGGCGGGCCGAAACCTCGCACCGGGCCGACGACTTCGTGGCGTTCTACCGCGACATGTACGTCCCCTACATGCGCCGCCGTTATCGCGCGGGGGCTTTCCTGCGCTCGGCGCGCCGGCTGCGCCGGGTGTTCCGGCACGGGGGATTGCTTTGGGAACTGCACCGGGGCGAGCGCGTCGCGGGCCTGCTGTTCGTGGTGCGCCGTGGAACGCTCGACGCGGTGGCGCTCGGCGTGTCGAATGGCGACGAGGCATTGCTGCGTGCCGGTGCGGTAGTGGCCCTCTACGTGCACATGATCGAGTTCGCACGGACGTCCGGGTGCCATGCGATCGACTGGCACGGAAGTCGCCCCTCGCTCGCCGACGGCGTCACGCAGGTCAAGCGCAAATGGGGCGGGACCGTCTACGACCGGCCCCAGGTGTTGCACACCACGCTCGTTCGCTGGGATCGGATGAGTCCTGCCGTTCTCGCGTTTCTCGCGCGCACGCCCCTCGTATTCCACGACGTCGACGGACTGTCGGCGCTGGCGGTCGCCGACGGCAACGACGCCGCCGCGAACGCGAAGGCGTCGGCGCGGCTGCGGACTCCGGGCCTGCGTCGCCTTGTCCTGCTCGCGTCGTCGATGCCGGCGGCCGAACGCGCGGGAGGTCCCGTCCTCCCGTTGCACATCTCCGCCGTGGACGGCGGGCCGCGCTTGCTTCGTGCGGCGATGCGGGAAGCGCTCCGCGTCGACGCGGACGGTTGAGGAGACGACAAACCGTGTGCGGCATCGCCGGCATCGCTTATTCGGACGTCGCACGCGTTCCGGAGGCGGACCTGCTGCGCCGGATGACGGACATCCTGCGCCACCGCGGGCCGGACGGCGAAGGTTTCCACGCCGCGCCCGGTATCGGTCTCGGGTTCCGGCGGCTCGCCATCATCGATCTCGCCACCGGCGAGCAGCCGATCGCCAACGAGGATGGATCGATCGTCGTCGTGTGCAATGGCGAGATCTACAACCACGTCGAGCTCCGTGCCTCGCTCGAGGCGAGGGGCCATCGCTTCCGCACGCGCTCGGATGTCGAGACGATCGTGCATCTCTACGAGGAGCGCGGCGACACCTTCGTCGAAGCACTGCGCGGAATGTTCGCGCTCGCGCTATGGGATGCCCGTCGTCGCCGCCTCGTGCTCGCGCGCGACCGCTTCGGCATCAAGCCGCTCTATTACGCGAGCGCAGGCGGGGCGTTGCTGTTCGCCTCGGAGCAGAAAGGGATCCTGGCATCGGGCGAAGTGACGGCGAAGGCGGACCCGCGCGCCGTTCGCGACCTCCTGACGTTCGGGCGTGTCCGGTCGCCGCGAGCGTTCGCGGCCGGGATTTCCAAAGTGCCGGCCGGTCACCTGCTGACATTCACCGAGGGCACGGTCGCGCTCAGCCGCTATTGGGATGTGACGTTTCCCGACGCACGCGAATACGAGCATCGCTCGGACGAAGCCTGGGCGGAGGGACTGCGGGAACTGCTGGCGGAAAGCGTGCGGCTGCATATGCGCAGCGACGTGCCGGTCGGGGCTTGGCTCTCGGGCGGCGTCGATTCGAGCTCCGTCGTCGCGCTGATGTCGCCGCTCACGGCATCGCGAATCCCGACCTTCACGATGCGGGCCGACGATCCCGCCGACGACGAGCTCGATGGTCTGCGCGCGCTCAGCGACTTCCCGGAGTTCAGGCTCGACGCTCATCGCGTCTCGTGCGGCGTGCGCGACTTTCCCCTTTTCGCCCAAGGCATCTGGCACAGCGAGACGCAATCGCTGGGCTCGATCGCGGTGGGCCAGTTGCGCGTCGCGCAGGCGTCCGCGGAGCACGTCAAGGTGGTGCTGTGCGGCGAAGGCGCCGACGAGCTCCTCGGCGGCTATTCCTGGTACCGCACCTTGAGCCTTCTCGGTCCGTTGTTCGCGCTGTCTCCGCCGTTGCGCCACCTGATCGCCGCCTTCCCGCCGATCCGCCGGCGGTGGCCTGGCGCGGCGGCCACGCTCGCGGGACCCGAGGCCATGAATTTCGAGCGCTACTCGCGCTCCATCACGCACCTCACGAGCCAGGGCGCGGCGCGGCTCATGTCGCGCGACCTCGCGGATTCTCTCCGAGGCGCCGAAGACGAGCTCTTCGACAGTCCGATACCGCCGGATTTCGAGCGCTGGCACCCGTTTGCGCGCATGCAGTACTTCGACATCAAGCACCGGATGGGCGACGGTGTCGTGCACGCGCTCGACGCGGCGTCGATGGCGCACTCGGTCGAGGCGCGGGTACCGTTCCTCGACCACGTGTTCGCCGAGTACTGCGCGCGCATCCCCCCGTGGGTCAAGATGCGCCGGCTGCGCGAGAAGGCCGTGCTGCGCCGCGCGATGCGGAACGTCCTTCCCGCCGAGATCGCGCGACGCCCGAAGTGGCCGATGCACGTCCCAGTCGACGCGTGGCTGCGCGGTCCGCTGCCCGACTTCGCGCGGGAGGCGCTGTCGGCGGAACGAATCGACGAAGCGGGCTGCTTCGATGCAGCGGCGGTCGCCAAGGCGCTCGAGCTTCATCGCGCGCGTCGCGAGAACCTCGGGCAGGCCCTCGGCGCGGTGCTCGGCGTACAGTTGTGGGACCGGATGTTCCGTCGCGACCGTCGGCTCGGCGTGTAACGATGCGTTATCGCTGGCGAGACATTCCGCTCCTCTTCCAGACCCCCGCGGGGCGCATCCAGCTCCGCGAGGGCCTCTTGTTCCGGCTCTGGCCGCTCTCGTCGCGCCTCGCGATGCTCCACCGGCGAACCTTCGCCCGTCGCACGCGCGTCGTGGCGATCGTCGGCTCGTTCGGAAAGTCGACGACGTTGCGGGCGGCGACCGCCGCGCTCGGGATCGTGGCGACGCCAACCATGCTCAACAATGCCTGGGGCTCCGCAAGCCGCGCGATGCTGCGGATCCGCCCGGGCCAGCCGCGCGCGGTCATCGAGATCGGCATCTCCGACAAGGGCCAGATGCGTGGCTACGCGCGAATGGCCAGGCCGGACATCACCGTCGTGACGTCGATCGGAAGCGAGCACCACCGCAGCCTGCACACGCTCGACGTGACGCGCGACGAGAAGGCGTGGATGGTGCGGGCGCTCGCGCCGGCAGGCACCGCGGTCCTCAATGGCGACGACGCGAACGTCCTGTGGATGGCAACGCAGACGCGGGCGCGCGTCGTCACGTTCGGCTTCGGCCAACGCTGCGACGTGCGCGCCGTCGACGCCCGCGCCGCCTGGCCGGGCGGCATGCGCTTCCGGCTCGTCGCGTTCGGGAAGGAGCGCGATGTCGCGCTTCGGCTCCTCGGCCGCCACATGGTCTACCCCGCGCTGGCCGCGGTGGCCGTCGCGCACATTGAGGGCGTGCCGCTCGACGACGCCATCGCGCGGATCGAAGCGCTCGAGCCCACGCCGGGTCGCATGCAGCCGGTGGTCCTTCCCCAGGGCGCGACGATCATCCGCGACGAGTTCAAGTCGTCGATCGAGACGATCGACGCGGCGCTCGAGGCGTTCGGCGAGATTCCGGCGCGCCGGCGCATGGTCGTGCTCGGCGGCATTTCCGAGCCCCCCGAAGCGCAGCATGCGGCGTATCGGCGTATCGGCGAAAGCGTGGCCCGGGTCGCCGACCGATTCATCGTCGCCGGGCGCATGTTCGAGGATTACCGGTCGGGCGCGCGTCGCGGCGGCATGGACGACGCGTGCATCATCCAAGGGGCGAAGACGCCGCAGGCGCTGGCCTCGCAGCTCGCTGCACTGCTGGAGCCGGGCGATGTCGTCCTCCTCAAGGGACGCGACACCGAGCGCCTTGCGCGCGTCGTCTTCATCCTTCAGGGCAGGACCGTCCGGTGCGACATCCGCGAGTGCAAGCTGCGGGTGGTCGGCTGCGACGAATGCGCGATGCTGGAGCGCGGATGGGGCGCACGCCGCGTGGTGATGTAGGCGCAGGCGCGCATGCGCCGCTGTTGAACGGGAGCTTGCCGCTCACCACCGCTCGTTGTTTCGAACCTGGCCGATCGTCTCGGGGTCCGACGTCGGCACCCGCACCGATCGATTGCGAATGATCGAAGAGCGCTCCGGCCGTTCGATCGGGAACCGCGAACGTCACCCGGGGTCGTTCGACCCTCGGCGGGGGGATTGCGTTGAACACGAACCGCGAAGAAATGAAATCCTGGCGGCTGGAGCCCGCGGACACGGTCACGCGCGCGGCGCGTGCGAACCGCGCGCGCCGTCCGGTGCGTCGGTCGGCTTCGGATACCTCCACTTGTTGTGGATCCAGAGCCAATCCGCGGGCGTCTCGCGGATCGTCGTCTCGAGATGGCGCGCGTACGACTCCGCGATCTGCGCGCCCGCATCCTCGCCGTAGGGCGGCTCGGCGATCACTTCGAGGTGCACGTCGTAGTAGCCGCGCCTCACGCGCTTCATCGCGACGTAGAGGACCGTGGCGTCGAGGTAGCGCGCGATGCGCTCGGGCCCGAGGAAGAACGCGGTGTCGCGATTGAGGAAGCGAATCCAGTACTTGGGCGTGCGCCTGAGCGGCGTCTGGTCGGCGAGCATCGCGTACGCGCGCGCCTCGCCGGCACGGCGCATCACCTCGTAGAGGAAGCTCTTGTGCGGGATCGGGTTCGCCCCGAACCGGCGACGCGCATCGCGCACGTAGGCATCGACGTCGGCGATGCGCAGCGGCTTGTACACGACGTCGATCGGGATCGCCAGGTGCGCGCCCGCGGCCAGCAGCAGCCATTCCCAGTTGCACAGGTGCCCGGCGAGCAGGATCGCCGAGCGGTTCTGCACGCGACAATGCTCGACGACCTCGGGATTGACGAAACGCACGCGCCGCTTGAGCGCCTCGCCGCTCGCACCGTAGCCCCAGATGCCTTCCATCAGCGTCTCGCCAAGGTTGCGGTAGCAATCGCGCAGGATCGCTCGCCGCTCGCCCGGCGTCTTCTCCGGGAACGCCGCGTCGACGTTCGACCGTGCCAGATCCACCCGCCACCGGACCACGTGGAATGCGGCGAACGAAATGCATCCTCCCAGCGCGTACAGCAACGGGAGCGGAAATGCGGCGAGAATGCGGAGCAGGAATGCCATGGCCAACGCGAAGGCGCCCCGGCGAAAGTCGCCGAGGCGCGCGGGAGGACCCCTAGGGTGAGCGTAAGCGATTTCATCGGGCACGGCAACCGCGCGGCGCTGAGGCCGCTCCCCTCGCCCGAGCGCGACCTCGCGCTCTGGTGGTGCATCCTGGCTCGCACCGACGACGGTTTCCCTGCGTTGTGGGCGACCCTTTCGAACGACGAGGTCGCACGTGCCGGCCGCTTCGGCACCGATGCGCTGCGCCATCGCTACGTCGTCGGCCGCGCGGCGCTGCGCCAAGCCCTCGCGCGGCACCTTCGCGTCGATCCTGCGAGCGTGCCGATCCGGCGGGGTCCACGCGGCCGGCCGATGCTCGAGGACGCGGGATCGCTCGATTTCAACGTCACGCACACGCGCGGCATCGCGCTGATCGCGATCCTCGATCGTCCGGACTGGCGCGTCGGCGTAGACATCGAGAGCGTCGATCGCACGCTCGCGCACGATGGACTCGCGCGCAAGTTTCTCACCGAACGCGAGCGCGGCGCGATCGCGGGCCTCGACGACGACGCGCGCCGCCGCGCGTTCCTGCGCCTTTGGACGTGCAAGGAAGCGATGAGCAAGGCGACCGGCGACGGCCTGTCGGCGACGTTCGACGCGATCGGCATCGACACCGCGCGCGAATTCGTCGTCGCCGAAGGGGCGGGCGACTACGAGCCCGCGCGCTGGACGCTTCATCCGGTGACGATCGCCGACGACCTTCTCGCCACGGTCGCTCTGTGGAGCGTTTCCGCGCGTTGATGGCGCACTGGGGCGCGACTTGTCGGACACAAGACGACTTGCGGAAGGCATTGGCGCGGCGTAGGATGGTCCATGACATTGTCATAAGCCGTTGATTCCACCGCGTTTCCCCGTCGCTGGAGGCCTGCCATGCTGAATTTCAATCGCAACGATCGTCCCGGCGACGCGCGTCCGACCGAAACAAAAGGGCTGAAGCCGCCGATGCCGATGAACGCGACGACCGTCCCGTCGACCGCTTCGGTGGGCCGCTACACGACCGGCGGAACATCCATGCCGTCGCATGCTCCGACCCCCCCGTCCACCTCGACGCTTCCGCCCGCGCCGACCAGTCACGAAGTGCACGACGCGCCGGCCGCCGGTGCGGCCCCGTCGGGAGGCGCCAAGCTCATCGTCGGGCGCAACGTCAAGCTCAAGGGCGTCGAGATCAGCGACTGCGAGATGGTCGTCGTCGAAGGCCAGGTCGAGGCCAGCGTCACCGCGAAAGGCATGCAGATCGCGAAACCCGGCACGCTCAAGGGCAACGCCGTCATCGACATCGCCGAGATCGACGGCGATTTCACCGGCGAGCTCACCGCGCACACGAAGCTCGTCGTCAACGGGACCGGCCGAGTGTCCGGAACGATCCGCTACGGCAGCCTGATCGTCGCGGAAGGCGGCGAAATCACCGGCGACGTCAAGCGGATCGACGACGCGACGCCCGCGTTGCGCCAGCCGATCGACGCGCGCCCGCCGACGACGCACGGCCCCGGCCGCTGACGTCTCATTCGCCACCGGGCCGGATCGCATGCGATCCGGCCTTTTTGTTGCCCCTGCGCCAGTTGCGCGGCGATGTGCCCGCCCAGTATCCTCCGGCACGGTAGCCTACCCGAGAGGCAACGCCATGGCAGCAGCGCGCACGCCGCCCGTACCACCGTCGTCGCGACGTCGCGCCCCGCGCTTGCGCACCGCCAAGGGCGAAACCGCGTTGCCGAAGTCCGGAAGCGGCATCGAAAAGCACGTGGTGGGTGAGCGCGTCCAGGCCAGGACGCTCGCGGAAACGTCGGCGCTGCGCGACATTCTCGCGGGCGTCGCTCCCGACGATGCGACGACGCTGCTCAAGGGCCTGCTCGGCGAGCAGCGTGCGCGCGCGCAGGCGGCAACGGACGGCGAGGACGATGCGCTACGTCCCGACTGGCGCTCCGGCGGCTATCCCTATGTCCACCGGCTGTCGCGCAGCAACTACGAGGGACAGAAATACCGGCTGCAGGTCGAGCTGCTCAAGTTCCAGAACTGGGTCAAGGCGAGCGGGCAGAAGCTGGTCATCCTGTTCGAGGGGCGCGACGCGGCCGGCAAGGGCGGGACGATCAAGCGCTTCATGGAGCACCTCAATCCGCGCGGCGCGCGCGTCGTCGCGCTCGAGAAGCCGTCGGCCGCCGAGCGCGGCCAGTGGTACTTCCAACGCTACGTGCAACACCTGCCGACGGCGGGCGAGGTCGTGCTGTTCGACCGCTCGTGGTACAACCGCGCCGGCGTCGAGCGCGTGATGGGCTTCTGCGAGGAGGCCGAGTACGCCGAGTTCCTGCGCCAGGCGCCGGAGTTCGAGCGCAACCTCGTCCGCAGCGGCGTCCACCTGTTCAAGTTCTGGTTCTCGGTGACCCGCGAGGAGCAGGCGCGCCGCTTCGTCGAGCGCGAGCGCCATCCGCTGAAGCAATGGAAGCTCTCGTCGATCGACGTCGCGTCGCTCGACAAGTGGGACGAGTACACGAAGGCGAAGGAGGCGATGTTCTTCGCCACCGACACCGCCGACGCGCCGTGGACCGTCATCAAGTCCGACTGCAAGAAGCGCGCGCGTCTCAACGCGATGCGCACGATCCTGCACCAGTTGCCCTACGAGAATCGCGACCTCGCGCGGGTCGGCCCGCTCGACCCGCTGCTCGTGGGCCGGGCGCACGCGGTCCACGAGCACGGCGAGAGCACCGTCGCGCCGGCGATCGCCGCCCGGCCCGCTCAGCGGCGGGCGCGCGGAGCCAGCACGAGGTAGCCGGTGTGCTGGTTGAAGCGCTGGAGCTCGTGCGTCTGCGACCACGGCGGACGCAGCGCGAAGTCGATGTTGCGCATCGCCGGCGGCAGCGTCTGCGCGAAATCGGGCATCGCCCCCTGCTCCCACGGGCCGTCCTCGTAGATCCGCAGGTCGTCGATCAGGAGCACGTCGCGGCACGGATGGCGAAGCTTGCCGATGAGCGCGAGCTCGCGTTCGAGCGGCAGGCGCCGATCGGCGTCCGGCTCGTCCTGGTACGACGCGAGCCCGAAGTCGGCGCCGGGGAAATGCGCGTCGAGCCAGAAGAGGATCGGCTGGTCGCGATCGACGGTCGGCAGGATTCGCGCGAGCGCTTCCTCGCTCGTCTCGTTGACGATCTCGACGCGCGGGTCGCCGACGAAGCGCTCGCGCGCGGTCGCCGCGATGTCCGGATGGATCTCGACCGACCAGAGCCGCTCGAACGCGTAGTACGACGCGTACAGCATGCCGTCGCCCAGGCCGGTTCCGGTCTCGAACAAGGTCCGGCAGCCGTACTTTTCCATCAGCGGCTGGAGGTTGAAGAAGCGGAGCGTTCCCATGCGCGCGACTTTAACCGAGGGCCGAAAGGATCGTGGCGCTGGCGGACGTGCCGATGCGATTCGCACCCGCCCCGACCATCGCCAGCGCCTCGGCGAGCGTACGGATGCCGCCCGACGCCTTGACGCCCAGCGCGGCGCCGACCGCGGCGCGCATCAGTCGAACGTCCGCGACGGTCGCGCCGCCGGCCGGATGGAAGCCCGTGGACGTCTTGACGAAGGCCGCGCCGGCGTCCGCGGCGATGCGACAGGCGATGCGCTTTTCGTCGTCGCCCAGAGCGGCGGCCTCGAGGATCACCTTGACCGGGACGTCGCCCGACGCGCGCACGACCGTGGCGATGTCGGCGGCCACGACCGCGAGTGCGCCGTCCTTCATCGCGCCGAGGTTCATCACCATGTCGATCTCGCGCGCGCCGTCGTCGATCGCGAGCGCGGCGGCGCTCGCCTTGACGTCGGTGCGCTCGCAGCCATGCGGAAAGCCGACGACGCTCGCGACCAGCGCGTCGGTTCCGGCCAGCGCGTCGGCCGACGCGCGCACGCGGCCGGACTGCACGCAGTAGCAGCCGATGCGCCAGGTCCGGACGATGTCGGCCCCGGCGTGCACTTCGGCGAGCGTGGCCTCCGGCTTCAGAACCGAATGGTCGAGCAGGCGGGCGAGCTCGGCGCGCGTCATCGCGGCGCGCCTTCCGGGTTCGCCCGCGCGCGTACGATGCGATCGGCCAAGTACGCCTGTGCCTTGGTCGCGTCGGCGAACTCGGGCGTCGTGTCGGGCACCCCCAGGTAATAGACGACCAGCGTCGCGGCACCTGCGCGCGCCGCGCTTTCGGACGGGTAGAACTGCCACTCGGTGCGCGGCGTGTCCGCGAATCGCGCGCGCGGGATGCGCACGTCGCGCGTACCGCCGATCGCCTGCGGTGCGGCGATCGCCTGTTGCTGTTGCGTGAACGGATCGACTCCGCGCACCGCGAGCCACGCGTACCGCGCCGGATCGGCGACGACGCGGACGACGATCGCGGTCGATGCCTCGTCCGCGCCGCGCGCGATCGACCAGGCCATCGCGACCCCGGGCGAGGCGTACGCATCGGCGCTGCCGTGCACGACCGTCTGCGCCGCCCCTTCGACGCCGACGCAAGCCATGAACGACGCGAGCGCGACATGCCATCTCATGACGATGCTCCCGGCAGGAGCGCCAACGCGTCCTCGGCGAACCGAACCCCGACCGTGGTCCCGTCGGGCATCACGATTCCCGCACCCGCGTTGGTGCGGACCGCGTGGAGCGCGATTTCGCCGCAACGGAGGTCGTATTCGATCTTCTCGCCCAGGAATGCGTGCGAGGCAACGGTCGCCTGGAGCGCGCCTTCGGCGATCGGCACCACGTCGATCGCCTCGGGCCGCAGGCAAAGCCGCGCCGCCTCGCCCGCTCGAATGCCCGGGGGCACGGCGCGCACGCGCAGCGTCGTGCCGAGGCACTCGACGGTCGCGCCGCCGTCATGCACGGCCACCACGCGCGCCGGCAGCAGGTTCACCCGGCCCACGAACGTCGCGACGAACTCGTTCGCCGGCCGGTGGTAGAGGTCCTGCGCGGTCCCTTCCTGGACCACGCGTCCCTGGTTCATCACCGCGATGCGGTCGGACACGGCCATCGCCTCCTCCTGGTCGTGCGTCACGTAGACAGTGGTGATCGCGAGGCGGCGCTGCAACGCACGGATCTCGGTGCGCATCTGCACGCGCAGCTTGGCGTCCAGGTTCGACAGCGGCTCGTCGAACAGCAGCACGCGCGGACGGATGACGATCGCCCGGGCGAGCGCGACGCGCTGCTGCTCGCCGCCCGAGAGCTGGGCGGGGAACTGGTGCTCGTAGCCGGCGAGCCCGACGAGCTGCAACACCTCGGCGACGCGCGACGCCGCTTCCGCCGCCGGAACCCGTCGCACCTCGAGGCCGTAGGCGACATTGTGGGCGACGGGAAGGTGCGGAAAAAGCGCGTAGTTCTGGAACACGAATCCGATCCCGCGCTGGTTGGCCGGCAACCCGGTGACGTCCTGGCCGCCGAACCGGATACGGCCTTCGTCGGGCGCCTCGAAACCGGCGATCATCCGCAACGTCGTCGTCTTGCCGCAGCCCGAAGGACCCAGCAGCGTCAGGAACTCTCCGGGCGCGACGTCGAGATGCACTTCGCGCGCCGCGTACACCTCGCCCTTGACGCGATGCGTGTAGCGCTTCGACACGCGGTCGACGTGCACGCCGATGGTCTCACTGCCCACGGTGCGCTAGCCTCCCAGCATGCTCGTGACCTGCGCGGCGCCCGGCGCGCGAAATGCGCGCAGCACCCGGCCGATCAACGCGATGACGATGAACACGATGACGACGACCAGCACCGAGAACGCCGCCGCGGGTCCGAGTGAGAGCTCGGTCATGTTCTCGAGGATCTTCACCGTGATGAGCGACCAGCTGATCGACACGAGGAAGATCGTTGCGCTGATCGCGGTCATCGAGCGGATGAAGACGACGCCGAGTCCAGCGAAGAACGCCGGCATGATCAGCGGCAGCGTGACGCGGCGAAACGTGGTGCCGCTGCCGGCTCCCAGCCCCTGCGAGGCCTCCTCGAGGCTCTTGTCGATCTGCTGAAGCAGCGCGACCGTCGCGCGGATGCCGGTCGGTCCGTAACGAAACACGTAGCAAGCGATGATGATGAGCGCGGTTCCCGCGAGCTCGATCGGCGGGTCGTTGAAGGCGATCAGGTAGGCGATGCCCACGATCGTGCCGGGCAACGCATAGTTCATCATCGACACCATCTCCATCGTCCGGCGGCCGGCGAAGGTCTTGCGCGTGACGAGATAGCCCAGCACGATCCCGTAGAGCCCGCCCAGCGGCATCGCGATGCCCGCGATGATCAGCGTGTCGAAGATCACCTTCTGCCCTTCGGTGAAGATCACGCGATAGTGCTGCAACGTAAGCGTGTGGTTGGCGCCGAGCGCCACGACCAGCGAAGCGTACAGCAGGAGCGCGTAGAAATAGAGGATCACGGCGGCGACGAGCGCGCACGCGGCGAGCAGCGCGACGCGCATGCCGGGCGAGATGCTGTCGAACGGCGTCTGGCCGGCCCCCTTCCCGGTCACCGTCACGTAGAAGCGCCGGCTGACCCAGTACCGCTGCAGTAGGAACACCGCGAGCGCCGGCACGAGCAGCACGAGCGAAAGCGCGGCGCCGCCGCGCAGGTCGAACATGCCGGTGATCTGCAGGTACGCCTGCGTCGGCAGCACCGGGAACTGGTTGCCGGCGAGGATCAGCGGCGTCGCGAAATCGGCCAGCGACGCGGCGAACAGCAGCAGGAACGCGTTGGCGAGGCCGGGAACGCACAGCGGCAGCGTCACCGTGCGGAACACGCGCCATCGCGACGCGCCGAGCGAGAGCGCCATGCCTTCGAGGTTCGAGTCGATCGCCGCGAGCAGCGGGCGCAGCGTCAGGTAGGCGATCGGAAAGTAGGTGAAAATCTCCGACGACAGCGTGCTCGCGAGGCCGTAGACGGTGACGCCCTTGAGGCCGAGCAACTCGTAGGTGACAAGACCGCGCGGGCCGAACGAGAAGATCATCGCGATCGCCGTCGTGAACGGCGGCGAGACCAGCGGCAGCAGCACCGCCGCGCCGATCGCGGTCAGCAGCCAGCGCGGCAGGCGCGCGCGCGCGGCGGTGAACGCGAACAGGAATCCGAGGACCGTGCCGCCGACGCCCACGAGGGAACCAAGCAACAGGCTGTTCCAGAACGCCCGCAGCTGGTGGCGGTCGGTCAGCACCGTCGCGATGCCCGCGAAGCTGAAGCGCCCGCCTTCGAAGAGGACGCGACCGAGCAGCGTCGCGATCGGGTAGACGACGAAGAGCGCGAGGAGCAGCCACAGGACGACGACCGTCGCCGTGACGACGGGATCGCGGCGCAGCGCGGCGGGACCGTTCACGTCGGAAGCGGGACGCGCCACGTCCTCCGCCGCTCGCGCGGCGGCGTCGTGGCGCGCCGGCCGTCAGGGATTGAGGACTTCGGCGATCCAGCGGTCGACCACGCGTTTGCGATTCGCGCCCGCGTACGCGGCGTCGATCGGGAAGATGTTCGTGCCCTTCAGCACCGCGGCGAGCGAAGGCTCGAGCGCGACGTCGGGATGCGCGGGGACGAAGTTGATCTTGTACTTGGCGAAATGGTTCTGCATCGCCGCCGAGGTCGCCCAGTCGATCAGCTTTTTGCCAAGCTCGGGATTCTTCGCGCCTTTGATGAGCGCGATGCCTTCCGCCGCCGTGCCGATGCCTTCCTTGGGGAAGCTGATCGTCACGTCGTAGCCCTTGGCCTTGGTGTCGAGCGCGTCGACGATGAAGAAGATCCCGCCGCCCGCCTGGCCGAGGCCCACCGGCAGCGTGCCGCCGCCGCCGCTCTTCGTGTAGAGCTGGACGTTGGGGCGCAGCTTCTTCATGTACTCGAACGCCTTGTTCTCATCGCGACCGTTCACCTCGAGCACCGAGAAGATCCGGGTGACCGCAGTGCCCGACGTGCGCGCGTCGGCCATTTGCAGCATGTTCTTGTAAGGCGCGGCCAGGAGGTCGTTCCACGACGCCGGCGCCTTCAGGTTGTTCTCCTTCAGGAACTTGTCGTTGGTCATGAACACGAGAGGGTCGTCGGCGATCGCGGTCCACTGGCCGTCCGCCTGGCGAAACCGGGGCGGCAGCTTCGCGAACGACGGCGACTTGTACGGCTCGAACAGGCCTTCGTTGATGCCTGCCGCGAACGTTTCCACCGGACCGCCGAACAGGACGTCGACGCGCGGGTTGTTCTTTTCCGCGGTCACGCGCGCCAGCGCCTCGCCCGAGCTGAAGCGCACGAAGTTGACCTTGATGCCGGTGGCCTTCTCGAATTCCTCGAACATCGGTCGCGCCCAGTTTTCCGGCCAGATCGAGTAGACGTTCAGGGTGTCGGCGGCGACCGCCGGCAGCGCCGCCAGGGCGACGAGCACGGCCGCGGCGATGCGCCGCAGGCATCGATGGATGACGATCATGGCATTCCTCCTTTGCGCACCGGTGCTGCGCTGCGCGCGTCCTGTGGGTACGGTGTTCCGGAGTCTCGAGCGGACCGGGGCGACGGCTGACGGTACCCGACGGACCCGGTAGGCGTCAAATGCGGCGCCCGGCCGCAAGCGGTCCTCGCCCCTCAAGGTCTCGAAGCGCCGGGAGCTGCGCGATCCACGGCGTTCCCGGCGATGATCCGCGGACCGCTAGACAGGACACTTGCCGACATAGCCTTCGGACAGCGCCGTCTCCTGGTGTGGAGGCGCGACGCCCTGGCCGTCGAACACGATCGGAATCTGGCCGGGCGTGCCGTATTTGCCGTCCAGGCGCCGCTTCTCGTTGATCAGCCGGAAGATGTTCCACTCGTCGTGCGCGCCGCGGCTGACCGTCGACGACGCCCGCAATGCGTAATACTTGCGAAACGCCTCCTTGGTGAGCCCGCCTTGTGCGGCCTTGGCGAAATCGGGATCGGACGTCACCCGCTTGTCGAAGTAGGCGTCGAGCTTGCCCATGTCGTTGTTGCCGTCGAAGCCGAAGTAGCGGGCGAAGTCCTGCGGTCCCGCGAATATGGCGACGTCGAAGTCTCCCATGCCGTCGGCACCCTCGAGCACGGCAGTCCACATCACCCTGTATTCGGCGCCGGTGCTGCCCCGGGGCAGGTCGGCATCCGGATTGGCCGGGTTGAACACAAACAGGTAGTCCGCGCCGAAGCGTTTCTCGATCGCCTTCTTGGCCGCCTCGGCGACCTCCTTGTTGACATTGAAGTTGCCGCCGGCCGCCGACGTCAGCGGCACGCTCA
>JBDTNO010000046.1:0-18046 GCA_039933715.1 Betaproteobacteria bacterium | reverse complement strand
GCGGCGCTGCGTGGGAGGTAGCGCGAAAAGTCGAGTCTGACCCTACATTTGCATTTGCACGGCGCCGCGTTGGAGGTAACGCGAAAAGTCGAGTCTGACCCTACATTTTGTCGCCGAGCTGAGTCGACGCGCTGAACGATTGCCGATGGGTCGGCCGCGGCGCTGCGTGGGAGGTAGCGCGAAAAGTCGAGTCTGACCCTACTTTTCTTCGCGCCTGGGAGGTAACGCGAAAAGTCGAGTCTGACCCTACTTTTCCGTGGGAGGTAGCGCGAAAAGGCGAATCTGACCCTACTTTTCTCCAATGTCGCCACGCAACGCAGCTCCACTACAGCGGCGCCCCCGAGAACAGCGGCGGCGGATCGCCGGCGGCGCGTGCGGCAAGCCAGGTTCTGGCGAAGTCGAGGGCTTCGGCGATGACCTGGTGCATGTCCAGGTATCGATAGGTGCCAAGCCGGCCGATGAAGGAGACGCGCTGCTGCCGCTGCGCGAGCGCGACGTAGCGGGCGAGCAGTTCGCGATCGGCGGCGAGCCGCTTCGGGTAGTAGGGCGTGTCGGCGGCGCCGGTCTCGTGGCTGGACTCGCGCGACACCAGCGTCCGATCGTTGTGTTCCCACGGCATGAAATGCTTGTGTTCGATGACGCGTGTCCACGGCACCTCGACCTCCGGATGGTTGATGATGGCGCAGCCCTGGTGATCGCCCTCGTGGACCTCGCGCTGCCATCGGATCGTGCGATAGCCGAGGCGGCCCTCGGCGTGGTCGAAGTAGGCGTCGAGCGCGCCGGAGAAGAACACGTGCGCGAATTCCCGCTGCATGCCGGATTGCCACGGCGTGCCCAGCGTGACGCGGATCCGCGCGTGGTCGAGGATCTGTTCGATCACTTGCGTGTAGCCGTGCTTCGGCATCGCCTGGTGGGTGCTGTCGTAATAGCTGTCGTCGTAGTTGAAGCGCACCGGCAGGCGCCTCAGGATCGCGGCCGGCAGTTCGGTCGGGTCGCAGCCCCACTGCTTGATCGTGTAGCCGCGAAAGAACGCCTCGTAGAGATCGCGGCCGACGAACTTCAGCGCCTGCTCCTCGAAGTTGCGGGGCTCGGCGATGTCCGGGTCCGACAGCCGCGCGATGAACGCCCGCGCCTCCTGCGGCCCCATCGACGTGCCGAAAAACTGGTTGATCGTGTGAAGGTTGACCGGCAGCCCGAAGACGCCGCGCCGTGTCTGCGCCTTCACGCGGTTCACGAACGGAACCCACTCGCCGAAACGATGCACGTAGCGCCAGACCGCGTCGTTGCTGGTGTGGAAGATGTGGGGTCCGTACACGTGTTCCATCACCCCGCTGTCGTGATCGCGCGCGGTATGGCAATTGCCGGCGACATGGCCGCGCTGGTCGATCACCTCGACGTACTGCCCGGCCTCGGCCAGTTCGCGCGCCAGCACCGCACCGGAAAACCCCGCACCGATGACGAGCAACCCGCTCATGCGCCAAGTCGCTCGAGTCCGGCGAGGCGCTCGCGCAGCCTCGCGTAGGGAAAGTCGCCCTCATGCTCGCGTTCGAGCCGATCGATCGCGTCATGCAGGGCGCGGGCATCGATACCGGTCAGCACCTGAAGCAGGACATCGAGGTCGACATGGCGACGCTCTGCGGCGAAGAGCCGGAGGCGATGCCGTCGGATCTGTTCCAGTGCATTCGCGATCGCCGCGCCGGTGCGCTCGGCATCCGCCACTCCAGCGTCGACAATGCAGTTTTCGGGCTTCACCGGATGGTAGAGCCGACCCGCGGCGATGCGTGGATACGCAATGGCAGGCCGATAGCGCATGGTCCCGAGGTTCAGCAGCGCACCGGCGCGGTCGCCAACGCTCGTGTAGAAGCGACCGGTGCATCCGGCCGGCACGAAGGGGCCGGTGCCGCCGAGGTCACCGATCTGCAGGCCCTGTCGTCGGAACAGGGTTGGAACCAGGCCCTCGAAGAAGCCCGTCCATCCTGCCGCGACCGCGTCGCGCAGGCATTCGAGCCCGCGCCGGGACAACCGTGCTACCGGCAGGAAGCCGCGCACGCACTGCGACTTGCCGACCGGCCCCGCGGGTGCGTGAATCTCGTGCCACCAGTACCAGTCGGGTTGCTCGCTGGACTCGCGCAGGTGGCAGCAGAGCAGGTCGTGCGGCTGGTCGCGGAAGGCGTCGAAAATCTCGCGCCAGGGCCCGGCATAGACCACGTCGTACTCGATGAACCAGTAGTGGTCGAATTGCGGATGTGCCTCGAAGCAGTCGATCCAGACCAGATGGATGTTGCGCAGGACGTCGTCGCCGATGACGCGCCTCGCACGCCGGGCGATGCGCGCGTAGTCGAACACCTGCACACGTTGCACCCATTCGGCTGGCGGCTGCAGCGAACCGTCGCTGAGCACGAAGGCAAGATCACTCTCGTCCAGCGCCTCGTGCATGCGCTCGAATTCGCCGAGGATTGGCGCATCGAACCGGTGGGACATCAGGACAACGGCCTTGCGCAAGCACACTCCGGGTTCGACGGGCGTTCCGTTCAACGCAACGGTCGATCGCGTTGAAGCCGCTCGACAACGGCCTGACTGTCGTTGTCTCAAAAAGAGATGGAAACTCAACTTGGCGAACCCCAGTATTTGGGGTTTGGCGATGTGGGTCAAGCGGCGCCAGCGAACGTCCGGCGACTCCCTTTGATTGCGGTCAGGTATCCCGGTGCCGACGAGCGGGGCTGAAAGGTCCCGAACGAGACGACGATCGTGGCGGTCGAGACGACAAGGCGGGATTCGGTTTCCCGGGTCCCCGGCCCGATCTACAATCCGCTTCATGAACGCCCCGCACCCCCCGCAAGCCATCCGAACGCCGCCGCAGCACTTCATCGGCGGCACGTTCCGCGCACCCTGCGATGGCCGCGAGCTTCCGGTCATCGATCCCTCCGACGGCGGGCGGTTCGCGGCGATCGCGCGAGGCGGCGCCCCGGACGTCGACGCCGCCGTGCATGCGGCGCGCGCCGCGTTCGAAGGCGTGTGGGGGCGCATGTCTCCGGTCGACCGGGGCCGAAAGCTGGTGGCGCTCTCTCGCGCGATCCTCGACCACGCCGACGAGCTCGCATGGATCGAGGCGCGCGACTGCGGCAAGCCGATGAAGCAGGCGCGCGCGGACGTCGTCGCGTGCGCGCGCTATTTCGAGTTCTACGGCGGCGCGCCGGACAAATTCCACGGCGAGACGATTCCCTACACACCGGGCTACACGGTGCTCACCTGGCGAGAGCCGCTTGGCGTCACCGGGCACATCATCCCGTGGAACTACCCGATGCAGATCTTCGGGCGCAGCGTCGGCGGCGCGCTCGCGGCAGGCAATGCGTGCGTCGTGAAGCCGGCCGAGGATGCGTGCCTGTCGCTGCTGCGCATTGCCGAGCTCGCGAGTGCGGCAGGCATGCCCGACGGGGCGATCAACATCGTCACCGGTCTCGGGAGCGAGGCGGGCATCGCGCTTGCGCGCCACGCGGGCATCGACCACCTGTCGTTCACGGGCTCGCCCGCCACCGGCTCGCTCGTCGCGCAGGAGGCGGCGAAGCGCCATTGCCCTGTGACGCTCGAGCTCGGCGGCAAGGGGCCGCAGGTGGTGTTCGCCGACGCGGACCTCGACTCGGCGATCCCGGTGATCGTCAATGCGATCGTGCAGAACGCGGGCCAGACGTGTTCGGCGGGAAGCCGCCTGCTGGTCGAGCGCGCGCGCTACGACGAACTGGTGGAGCGTCTCGGCGCCGCGTTCGGCGCGCTTACCGTCGGTCCCGCGCTCGACGACCGCGACTGCGGGCCGTTGATCCGCGCATCGCAGCTCGAGCGCGTGCGCGGCTTCCTCGACGACGCGGCGCGCGACCGGCTGCCGGTCGCGGGGCAGGGAACGATCGCGTCGAACGCACCTGCATCCGGCTATTACGTGGCGCCGACGCTCGTGCGCGACGTGCCGCCCGCGTCGCGCCTCGCGCGCGACGAAGTCTTCGGCCCGGTTCTCGCGGCGATGCCGTTCGACGACGAGGCGCATGCGGTGACGCTCGCGAACGGGACGGACTTCGGCCTGGTCGCCGGCGTCTGGACGCGCGACGGCGCGCGCCAGCTCCGGATGGCGCGCGCAATCCGTGCAGGCCAGGTGTTCGTCAATGCCTACGGTGCCGGCGGCGGCGTCGAGCTGCCGTTCGGCGGCTTCGGCCACTCCGGTCATGGGCGGGAGAAAGGCTTCGAGGCGCTCTACGGGTTCACCGCGCTGAAGACGGTCGTGCTGCAGCACGGCTGAGAGGAACGGGAGCCCGACGATGGACGAATGCAGCAAGGCGGTCGCTCGGCGGCTGCACGACATTCGCTTCGCGACGCGCTGGTTCGTCGGCGAGGGCATCGACGTCGGCGCGGGCGGCGACCCGCTCGGCAACTACCGCGAGATGTTCCCGGGGATGCGGAATTGCCGCGCCTGGGACGTGGCGGACGGGGACGCGCAAACGCTCGACGGCGTCGCCGACGCGAGCCTCGACTTCGTCCACTCGAGCCACTGCCTCGAGCACCTGCGCGAGCCGCCGATCGCGCTCGACCACTGGATCCGCGTGCTCAAGCCCGGCGGGCATCTCGTCATCGTCGTCCCGGACGAGGACCTCTACGAGCAGGGCGTGTTTCCGTCGACGTTCAACAGCGACCACAAGTGGACGTTCACGATCGCGAAGTTCGCGAGCTGGTCGTCCCGGTCGCTCAACCTGACCGACCTCCTGAACGGTGTCTCCGACCGCATCCAGACGATCAAGGTCGAGCTCCTCGACGCCTCCTACCGGTGGTCGGGCATCCCGCGCATGGACCAGACGCTGACGCCGGTGGCCGAGGCGGCCATCGAGATCGTCGCCCGCAAATGGACCGACGACGACCTCGGGCTGCGCGGCAGGATCCGGCGCGCAGATACTTAGGGACTTAAGGAAAAGCGGCGATGCGACGCCAGGCGCTGGCCCGCGAAGGAACCGAAGGATTGCCGCGAGGCGGCCAACGATTGAGGCATCCATGAGACTCGAAGACAAGGTCGCGATCGTCACGGGTGCCGGCTCGGGGTTCGGCGAGGGCATCGCCAAGCGGTTCGCGCAGGAAGGCGCCCGCGTCGTCGTCAACGATCTCAACGGTGACGCGGCGTCGCGTGTCGCGCGCGAGATCGGCGCGGCGGGTGGAATGGCGCACGCGGTCGCCGGCGACGTGTCGAAGGATGCGGACGTCTCACACCTGGTGGCGACCGCGCTCGCCGCGTACGGCGACCTGCACGCGGTCGTCAACAACGCCGGCACCACGCATCGCAACCAGCCGATGCTGGACGTGAGCGAGGACGAATTCGACCGGATCTACCGTGTCAACGTCAAGAGCCTGTACCTGACGGCGAAGCACGCGGTGCCGCACTTCCGGCGCAAGCGCGACGGCGTGTTCGTCACCATCGCGTCGACGGCGGGCGTGCGTCCGCGACCCGGGCTCACCTGGTACAACGGCAGCAAGGGCGCGGCGATCGTGACGTCGCGCTCGATGGCGGCCGAGCTCGCGAAGGACAACATCCGCGTCAACGTGATCAACCCGGTGGCCGGCGAGACCGCGATGCTCGCGCAGTTCATGGGCGAGGACACGCCGGAGATGCGCGCGAAGTTCGTCGCGACGATTCCGCTCGGCCGCTTGTCGCGGCCTTCGGACATCGCGACTGCCGCCGTGTTCTTCGTCTCCGACGAAGCGGCGTTCGTCACCGGCGCCTGTCTCGAGGTCGACGGCGGACGGTGCGTCTGACGCGGCGCTGGGTGGTCGGGCTCGCAGCGCGCCGCGTGGGGATCGGGCTTCAGTCCGACGTCGTCGGAGGGATGAATTACTTCGGGCTGCGGCCCGACGCCTCGGCCTTGTCGGGCGAATGCATTTCGTACCACGCGATCGTGCGCTGCAATCCTTCCTCCAGCGACATCGCGGCGCGAAAGCCGAGCGTCCGTTCGGCGCGCGACGCGTCGAGCGCGCGGCGCGGCTGGCCGTCGGGTTGCGAGGCGTCCCATCGCAGCGTTCCGCCGAACCGCGTGATGCGCGCGATCGCCTCCGCGACGTCGCGGATGGTCGTCTCGCGCCCGGTGCCGAGGTTGACCGGCTCCGGGCTGTCGTAGCGTTCCGCTGCGAGCACCAGCCCTTCGGCGGCATCCTCGACGTACAGGAAATCGCGGGTCGGCGCGCCGCTGCCCCATCCGGTCACGCGAACGTCGCCGCGATCGCGCGCTTCGACGCACTTGCGGATGAGTGCGGGGATCACGTGGCCTGCGTGGAGGTCGAAGTGGTCGCGCGGCCCGTAGAGGTTGGCGGGAACCACGGTGATCGCGTTGAGGCCGTATTGGCTGCGATAGGCCTGGCACTGGACGACGAGCGCGCGCTTGGCGACGCCGTACGGTGCGTTGGTCGCTTCCGGGTAGCCGTCCCACAGGTCGTCCTCGCGTACCGGCACCGCCGCGTCGCGGGGGTACGAGCACGCGGTGCCGACGACCACGAGCTTCGCGACGTCGAAGCGCCGCGCCGCGTCGACCACTTCGATCCCCATCACGGCGTTGTCGTAGAAATAGCGGCCGGGCTCCGCGCGGTTGGCGCCGATGCCGCCGACGGTCGCCGCGAGATGCATCACCAGCGTCGGGCGCGCATCGGCGAACAGGCGATCGATCGCGCTGCGGTCGCGAAGGTCGAATTCGCGGCTGCGCGGGACGACGATCGACGTGCAGCCGCGCGCGCGCAGCGCGTCGACGACATGGCTGCCGAGGAAGCCCGCGCCACCGGTGACGACGACGCGTTGCGTGCGCCAGTCGATCATCGCGAGGAGCGGCCGTCCGCGGTCGTCGCGGTGGCGAGCGCCGCGATGTCCGCGTCGACCATCAGCGCGGCGAGCTCGGCGAAGCGCACCTGCGCCTCCCATCCGAGCAGGCGCCCGGCCTTCGACGCGTCCCCTTGCAGGAGGTCGACCTCGACCGGCCGTCGGTAGCGGTCGTCGATGCGAACGTGCCGTTGCCAGTCGAGCCCGGCGTGCGCGAACGCCCGTTCGCACCATTCGCGCACCGAATGCGTCTCGCCGGTCGCGACGACGAAATCGTCGGGCTCGTGGTGCTGAAGCATGCGCCACATCGCCTCGACGTACTCGGGCGCGTAGCCCCAATCGCGGCGCGCGTCGAGGTTGCCGAGGTAGACGGAGTCGTCGAGACCGGCCCGGATGCGCGCGACCGCGCGCGTCACCTTGCGCGTGAGGAACGTCTCTCCGCGGCGGGGCGACTCGTGATTGAACGAGATCGCGTGCGACACGCGCATCCCGTAGCTCTCGCGATAATTGACGCCGGCCCAGTACGCGGCCGCCTTCGCCACGCCGTACGGGCTGCACGGCCGCAACGGCGTCGACTCGCGCTGCGGCACCTCGGCCACGCGACCGAATATCTCCGACGAGGCGGCCTGCAGGATTTTCGTGCGGGTGAGTCCCGCCTGCCGAACGGCTTCCAGAAGCCGGATCGTGCCGAGCGCGGTGACGTCGAACGTGACTTCGGGAAGGTCGAAGCTCACGCGCACGTGGCTTTGCGCGCCGAGGTGGTAGATCTCGTCGGGACCGATCGCGGCGACGAGGCGCTGGAGGTTCGCCGAGTCGGCGAGGTCGCCGTAATGCAGGTGCAGGCGCGAATCGTCGTCGTGCGAGTCGCGGTAGAGGTGCTCGATCCGGCCGGTGTTGAACGTCGACGCGCGCCGGATGATCCCGTGCACGTCGTAGCCCTTGCCGAGCAGGAGCTCGGCAAGATAGGAGCCGTCCTGCCCGGTGATGCCGGTGATGAGCGCGCGTTGCATCGTCGAGGCGTGCGACCGTGGGGGCCGCGAACGCGCGGCGGCCGTCGATTATCCACGTCCCGGACGCGTTGCGAGCGAACGATCCGCGGGCGGGCTGCTACGATCGCGGAAGGAGGTGGGCCGGAACAGACTTTTGGGCCCACCGCTGCGCGATCACGCCGCCGCCGAGCCTTCGCGTCCTACGCACCTCCCTCCGGGCCCATTTCCCATGCGCACCATCCTGCTGTGGAACGACGACTGGGGTATCGTGGGCCCGCCGCGACCGCTCGGCATCCCGGGATGGGAGATCGTGCACGACCGCAGGATGGCGCCGCTCGCCGATGCGATCGCCTTCCACATCCCGACGCTCGACGAGGCGGCGATGCCGCATGGCCGGCATCCCGGCCAGCGCTTCGTCGCCTGGTCGATGGAAAGCGTGGTCAACTACCCGTGCCTCGACGATCCCGCGTATATGGCGCGATTCGACCTCTCGATGACCTATCGGCGCTCGTCGGACATCTGGGTCCCGTATATCCCACGGCCCGAGATCCTGCTGGTTCCGCCCGGCACGAAGTCCGAAGCCGCGCCCGCCGTCTACATCGCGTCGAACCCGCGCAACCGCAGCGGACGCGACGACTACGTCGCCGAGTTGATGCGCCACCTTCCCGTCGACTCGTACGGAACGCAGCTTCGCAACCGAACGCTCGAAGGCGACGACGGGCGGCGCACGAAATTGCTGACGATCGCCCGCTACCGCTTCACGCTCGCGTTCGAGAATTCGATCGCGCCCGACTACGTGACCGAGAAATTCTTCGACGCGCTGATCGCAGGCTCGGTGCCGGTCGTGCTCGGCGCGCCGAACGTGCGCGACTTCGCGCCCTCGGCACACTCGTACATCGACAAGGCGGACTTCGACGGTCCCGCCGCGTTGGCGGCGTATCTGCGCGGGCTCGCGGCCGACGAGACCGCCTATGCCGAATACCTCGCGTGGAAGCGCTCCGGTCTCTCGCCTGAATTCGGCGCCATGCTTTCGGCGGGACGGCCGGATCCGTGGACGCGGCTCGCCCGGCTCCTCATCGCGACTTGACGAGCGCCGGCACGGTCATCGAGCTCGGGATCGCGTGTGGCTGGGCGGCATGCCGAAGCGCTTGCGGTACTCGAGCGCGAACGTCGTGGCGCTGCGGAAACCGCTACGGCGCGCGACGTCCGCGATGCTCGCGCCGGCCTGGTCAGGCGCGACGCGCGCATGGTCGAGGCGCGTGTTCCGCGCATGCGCGACCGGCGTGACGCCGCGGTAGTCGACGAACGCCTTCTCCAGCGTCCGCACGCCGACGCCGCAATGCTGCGCCAGCGAGGCGATGGTGAAGCGCTGAGCGAGGCGCTCGGTGACGGACCGATCCACGCGCTTGAGGAAGAAGGGTTCGAGCGGCCGCCGCGGCGCCGCGGGTCTCGGCTCTGCCGTCGAGGCGAGCGAGCGGTGGTAGGCGCCGACGAGCTGCAGGCAGCGACGGTACGACGCGTGCGCCGCCACCGCGTCGCCGAGCGCGTCCAGCACGATCGACCGGTCGTACTCGAGATACTCGAGCATGACGTTCGACGTGCCGGTCTCGCGCGCGAGGCCCAGGGCGACGTCGAGCTCGTGCAGCGCCTCGCGGTGCCGGCCGAGGAGCCGAAGGCCCCACGCGAGGTTCGAGCGGGTCACGATCTCGTCGTACCTCGCGCCGCGCGCCTGCAGGACGTCGAGGCGCTTGCGGATCATCGCGACGGCGCGTTTCGCGCGTCCGAGCAGGATCTCGAGCCGCTCGATGTTGCCCGCGACGTACCACGCCGCGAACTCGTAGTCCGCGCTCTCCGCGACCGAGCGCGCCTGCTGGAAGTACGCGAGCGCCGCACGGGCGTCCTCCTCCATCGGCGCGGTGTCGGCCGGATCCAGCGACGACAGGTGCGCGCGCGCATGCGGTTCGCGCAGCTTGGACGTCGCGCGATCGCATGCACTGCACCGAGGACGTTCAGGACCTGGACCTGGACGTACGCGTCACCGCTCGCTCGAGCGACCGCGACGGCGCGATCGGCGAGCGCGGCGACCGCCTCGTCGTCGCCGCGCGCGAGGAGGATCGCGATGCGCACGCCCAGGACGAACGCGGCGTAGACGAGGTCGCCGTCGCGCTCGAGCGCGGGCAGCAGGCTCGACACCAGGTTGTTCGCGTCCGAGTAACGGCCTTGGAAATAGGCGAGCTCGGCGCGCCACGCCTGCACGCGCCGCGCCTGCACGCGCCGCGCGAGACGCGCGTCGGCGTGCGGTCGAGCCACGACGGCCTCCGCGGCCTCGAGGCTCGCGAGCGCCTTCGCATGATCGCCCTGACGGATCGCGCACGACGCGCACACGAGGTTGAGCTCGACCGCTTCGGCCATGTCGTTCTCGACCGACCGCTCGCGCATCAGCTGTCGGGCCGCGTCGGCCGCGCCCTTGAAGTCACCGCACCGGGTACGCTTCCAGGCCGCCGACGTGGCGTCGATGGTGCCTTCCCGAGCGACCATGGACGAGGATTGTCGGCTCTCCGGCAGGCTTGCGCTACGGGACGGGATGGATCTGTGCGGTTTTCGATAGGTTGCACGCGTGCGGGGCGGCAGCCTGATGCGCCACCGGCAACCAGGCAACCGCACCTTGGCCGGCGCGAGGGTCAGAGCTGCCGGATCAGCCCCGGCAGGTTACGCACGTCGATCGAGCGCGCGCGCTCGGCGATCTCGCCGCCGTAGCGCTGCACGAGCGTCTGGCCCTCTTCGAGGAGCGGTGCGAACGCCGCTTTCAGTTTTGCCGCGTCGAGCGTGCGCCCGCCGCCGTAGTACTGCCTGGCGAGCTGTCCGAGCGCCCACGTCGTCGCGAACGACATGCCGGAGCTCGCCACCTGGTGGCCCGCAGCGCGGCCGAGGCCGCCGAACACCGACCCGAGCACGCCGCCGAGGAGCATGCGGCCGAACTGTTCGAGGTATTGGCCTGCGAGGCCGACGCCCAGCGTCGCGAGGAGCTCCTTGATGTGACCCTGGTCGAGCTCGTAGCCGTACGCCTGGCCGATCCGGTAGACGAGCCGCACCTGGAGCGGCAGGATTGCCATTGACGCGAGCGTCTCGGGCAGGATTTCGAGTGCCGCGTTGGTGATCGACGCACTGACGATGCGGCGATCCAGCTCGGCGACGTCGGGCGCGAGGGCACCGCCGCGCGGGGGCGCCCCGGATGCGATCGCGGTCGATGCCGTCGCAGCGGCTCCCGCCGAAGCTGCGATCGCATCGGCGTCGGCGACGACCCGTGCCGCCGTGTCGGCGGGCAAACCCAGCGAGGAGGCGAGCGCGCGCAGGAACGCGCCTTCGGCCGCGTTGTGCGCGCCGTCGGCATCGACGACCGCCACCGCGAGCTCGTACGCGTAACGCCGCGCCTCCGGCGTCGCGAGCGGACGCACAGCCGCCGCGAGCGACGGGCGGTCGGCGGGCGCGGGGCGGTCGAACATCGTGGCGTCGATGCGTTCGCCGCCAACGCGTGCGGCGAGCTCGCGCAAACGGGAGCGCTCACGCTCGTCGGCGTTGCCGTCGGCGAGCGAAGCCATCCAGGCGATCGTGAGGAGGCTGTTGATCTCGGCGTCCGTGGGCTTGGTGTCGGTCATCGTGTCGGTGAGGCGAGGGTGGGACGCCTTGGCGGGAGCTGCCAGCGCCGCGGGAGGTGCGGCGGCGCCGGTCGGAATGCTAACGCGGAAGCGCGCGGTCGCGCGAACCGGCGCGCCGCAGCGACCGTCACCCCCGGTACGTGGTACGTACCACGTACCGGGGGGTGACGAAGCGGCACGTCGATCGTAAGGTGCTCGCCCGCGTCGGCGAGCGCCAGCCCCGGCGCGTGGCGGCGGAGCAGCGCGAGCATCGCGTCGTTCTCGTGCATCACGATACCGGTCAGCCGCTCGATGCCGCGCGCACGGGCGGCCTGCGAGAGACGCGCGAGCATCCGGCGGCCGAGCCCCACGTGCTGGAAGTCGTCGACGACGAGAAGCGCCATTTCGGCGGTGCGCGGCTCGCCTGCGACTCGCGCGAAACGCGCGACGGCCGCGCCTTCCGGACCGTCGGGGCCCGCGAAGACGGCGCCGAGTGCCCAGCGGTCCCAGCCATCGAGCCGGGTCATCTGGTCGAGCTCTCGCTCCGAGAAGCGCCGGCGCACGGTGAAGAAGCGCCGCCGGCTCGACTCGGGCGACACGCGGCCCATCGCCTTCGCGATGATCTCCTTCGCGTCCGGTGTCACCGGCAGCAGCGTGACGACGCGGCCGTCGTCGAGCGTCACCGATTCGCGCAGCGGCTCGGGTTGCAAGAGCGCGCGCCACCGGCGCAGCAACGATGCGAACGAGGGCGGCAGCAAGCTCATCGCGCCTCCGGTCGGGGCCTCGCGCGCCGCGCGCTGGAGGCCGGGCTTGCTTGACAAGAGATGGTAGCCATAATATTATCGCTATCATGGCACGTTACCCGGCCGGGCACAAGGGGGAGACCCGCACGAGGATTCTCGCTGCGTCGGAGGCGTTGATGAAGGACCGCGGGATCGAGGCGGCGAGTGTCGACGCCGTGATGCGCGGCGCCGGTCTCACCGTCGGCGGCTTCTACGCGCATTTCGCGTCGAAGGAGGAGCTCGCGGGTGAGACGCTGCTCTACGGGCTCGAGCAAAGCTTCGAGCGGATGATCGGCGCGCTCGAAGGCCGCTCGGGGCGCGAATGGGTGCGCGCGATGATCCGCCTCTACCTCGCGCAGGCTGACGATGAGGCCCTCGAGCATGCCTGCCCGCTCACCCTGCTGCTCGCTGACGTGGCGCGCGCCGACGACGAGCGGAAGAGGCGCTTCGCGGCGACCACGCGCGCGATGCTCGACCGCGTCGTCCGACACTTCCCCGGCCGCCCCGGGCTCTCGCCCCGGGAAGCCGCCCTCGCGACCTACTCGGCGCTCGTCGGTGCGGTGGGGCTGGCGCGCACGACGCCGTCACGGAGTGCGCGCCACGCGATCATGCACGCCTGCGAGACGATGCTCGTCTCGTGGCTCGACCTCGACGCGCACGAGGCGATTGCATCGCCGGCTCCGCGCAAGGCGCGAGGCGTGCGCGTCAACCCCCGGCGATCTCGATCACGCCGCGCGCATTGAGCGCGTCGATCGCCTCGTCCTCGTAGCCGAGGTCCTCCAGCACCTCGCGCGTGTGCTCGCCGAGGCGCGGGCCGCCGCCTTCGATGCGGCCCGGGGTGGCGGAGAACCGCGGCACGACGCCGGGCACCTTGAGCGTGTCGCCGCCGGGCAGCCGGATCTCCCGGATCATCTCGCGTGCCGCGTACTGCGGATCCGCGACGATGTCGCGCACCGAATAGATGCGCGATGCCGGCACGTCGGCGCGCTGCATCGCGTCGATTACCGCGTCGGGGGAGCGCGTCGACGTCCACGCCTCGATCTCGCCGTCGAGCCACGCCTGCCGCGCCGCGCGCCCGTCGTTTCGCGCGAGCGATGCGTCGTTCGCGAGGTCGTCGCGGCCCATCGCGGCGCACAGCCGCCGGAAGATCGAATCGCCGTTGCCCGCGATCAGCACATAGCTGCCGTCGCCGCAGCGGTAGGCCGACGTCGGCGCGATGCCCGGCAGGATCGAGCCGGTGCGCTCGCGCACGACGCCGAACGCGTCGAACTCGGGAAGCATCGATTCCATCACCGAGAACACGCTTTCGTAGAGCGCGACGTCGACGACCTGCCCGACGCCGGAATTGCGCCGGTGCTCGATCGCGGCGAGCGCGCCGATGACGCCGTAAAGCGCCGACAGCGTGTCGCCGATCGACACGCCGACGCGCGAAGGCGGTCGGTCGGGCGTGCCGGTCACGTGTCGAAGGCCACCCATCGCCTCGCCGATCACGCCGAAGCCGGGGCGCGACGCGTACGGCCCGGTTTGCCCGTAACCCGAGACGCGCACCATCACGAGGCCCGGGTTGTCGCGCGCGAGCGTCGCGTAGTCCATCCCCCAGCCTTCGAGCGTACCGGGCCGGAAATTCTCGACGAGGATGTCGGCGCGCGCGGCGAGCGAGCGTGCGATCGCCTGGCCGTCGGGCTCGCGCAGGTCGACGGCGACCGAGCGCTTGTTGCGCGACTGCACGTGCCACCAGACCGACGTGCCGTCCTTCAGATAGCGCCATGCGCGCAACGGGTCGCCCTGGCCGGGCGGCTCGAGCTTCACGACGGCGGCGCCGAGTTCGCCGAGGATCTTCGCGCAGAACGGGCCGGCGATCAGAGCGCCCATCTCGAGCACGGTGAGCCCGGACAGGGCGCCGGGGCCCCTGCCGTGACGCGGGTCGTCGCCGGGCATGGTCATGACCGCCAGTCTAGGGCCTGATAGCGCGGCCTGGGCGCGAGCGCCCCGGTAGCGCCAACAGGCACTGGCCAGCCCGCGTTCCGGAACGGTGGCTTCGGGGCGACTATGGAATAATCGTCGAGCCCGCGTTCATGCTTTGATGAGCGCTTCGCCCCCAGGCCCGATCCCCATGCTCGCCGCCGAAGTGCACGCGGAACTCGCGGCGCTCCTCCCGCCCGACGCGCTGCTCACCACGCCCGAGGACACCAAGCCCTACGAGTGCGACGGGCTGACGTTGTTCCGCGAGCGACCGGCCGCGGTCGTGCTGCCCGACAACGAGGCGCAGGTCGCCGCGATCCTGCGCGTCTGCCACGCCGCGCGCGTGCCGGTGGTCGCGCGCGGCGCCGGCACCAGCCTGTCGGGCGGCGCGCTGCCGGACAAGACCGGCGTCGTGCTGTCGCTCGCCAAGTTCCGCGAAATCCTGTCGATCGACCCGCTCGCGCGGACGGCGATCGTGCAGCCGGGCGTGCGCAACCTCGCGATCTCCGAGGCCGCCGCCGCGTACGGGCTCTACTACGCGCCGGACCCGTCCTCCCAGATCGCCTGCTCGATCGGCGGCAACGTCGCCGAGAACGCGGGCGGCGTGCATTGCCTCAAGTACGGGCTCACCGTGCACAACGTGCTGCGCGTGCGGGGTTTGCTGATCACCGGCGAGCCGGTCGAGCTCGGCGGTCGCTCGCTCGACAGCGCCGGCTACGATCTCCTCGCGCTCATCAACGGCAGCGAGGGGCTGCTCGCGGTGATGACCGAGATCACCGTGCGATTGCTGCCGAAGCCGCAGCACGCGCAGGTCGCGCTCGCCGCGTTCGACGACGTCGAGAAGGCGGGTGTCGCGGTCGGCGCGATCATCGGCGCCGGCATCATCCCGGCCGGCCTCGAGATGATGGACCAGCCGGCGACGCGCGCGGTCGAGGCATTCGTACACGCGAGCTATCCGCTCGATGCGGCCGCCGTGCTGCTGGTCGAGTCCGACGGCACGGCCGAGGAGGTCGAGGCCGAGATGGCTGAGATCCGGCGCGTGCTCGCGGCGTCGGGCGCCACGTCGATCCGCGTGTCGCGCGACGAGCGCGAGCGACTCCTTCTTTGGTCGGGTCGCAAGGCCGCGTTTCCCGCGGTGGGGCGCATCTCGCCCGATTACTATTGCATCGACGGGACGATCCCGCGCAAGGCGCTGCCGATGGTGCTGCGCAAGACGGCCGAATGGTCGCGCGAGTTCGGGCTCCCGTGCGCGAACGTCTTCCACGCGGGCGACGGCAACCTGCATCCGCTGATCCTGTTCGACGCCAACGAGCCCGGCGCGATCGACCGCACGATCGCGTTCGGCGACCGCATCCTCATGTTGTGCATCGAGGTCGGCGGCACGGTGACCGGCGAGCATGGCGTCGGCGTCGAGAAGCTGTCGGCGATGTGCGCGCAGTTCCGTCCCGACGAGCTCGAGCGCTTTCGCGGCATCAAGGCGGCGTTCGACCCGGGAGGCTTGCTGAACCCCGGCAAGGCGGTGCCGTCGCTCGCGCGCTGCGCCGAATTCGGCCGCATGCACGTGCATCGCGGCGAGCTGCGCCATCCCGAGCTGCCGCGATTCTGATCGAGAGGTCCTGATGAACGCGCCTATCGCCCGCAATCGCCGCGCCTCGCCCGAAGCGCTCGCCACCGTGCTGGGCGAGCTCGCCGTGCGCCTCCCCGAACGCATGGTCGTCAACGCCTCGGTTCGCGAGCGGCACGCGCACGGCGAAGGCCTCGCCGACGCCGCGCTGCCGGACGCGGTCGTCTATCCGCACGCCAACGACGAGGTCGCGGCGATCGTCAGGATCTGCGCGGCGGCGCGTGTGCCGGTGATCCCGTTCGGCGTCGGCACGTCGCTCGAAGGGCATGTCGCGGCGATCCACGGCGGCGTGTCGATCGATCTCTCGCAGATGAATCGCGTGCTCGAGGTGAACGTGGAGGACCTCGACTGTCGCGTGCAGGCCGGTGTCACACGCGAGCAGCTCGACGCCGATCTCAGGGGGACCGGCCTTTTCTTCCCGATCGACCCGGGCGCGAACGCGACGCTGGGCGGCATGGCGGCCACGCGCGCGTCCGGCACCAACGCCGTGCGCTACGGCACGATGCGCGAGAACGTGCTCGGGCTCACCGTCGTCACCGCCGAGGGGAACATCGTCCGCACCGGCGGGCGCGCGAGGAAATCGTCGGCCGGGTACGATCTCACGCGCCTCTTCGTCGGCAGCGAAGGGACGCTCGGCGTCATCACCGAGGTGGGCTTGCGGCTGTACGGCGTGCCCGAGTCGATCACCGCGGCGGTCGGGCAGTTCGCCGATCTCCGCTCGGCGGTGCAGGCAGTGATTGTCGCGATGCAGATGGGGATCCCGGTGGCGCGCATCGAGCTCCTCGACGACGTGCAGATGGACGCATGCATCCGGTATTCGAAGCTCGAGGGCTACGAGGCGAAGCCCACGCTTTTCTTCGAGTTCCACGGCACGCCGGCGGGCGTCGCCGAGCAGTCGGAGCTGATGCAGCAGATCGCTTCCGAGCACGGCGGCGGGGCGTTCCGCTTCGCCACGGCGCAGGAGGAGCGCACGAAGCTCTGGAAGGCGCGGCACAACGCCTATTACGCGGCGCTCGCGCTGGAGCCGGGCTCGTTCGGCTTCTCGACCGACGCATGCGTGCCGATCTCGCGGCTCGCCGACTGCGTGCTCGAGACGCGCGCGGACATCGAGGAGACCGGCCTTACTTGCCCGATCGTCGGCCACGTCGGCGATGGCAATTTCCATGTGCTCGTCCTGTTCGACCCGAACGACTCCGGCCAGCGCTCGCGCGCGGAAGGCCTCGCGCACCGCGTGTCGATGCGCGCGATCGCGATGGGCGGCACTTGCACCGGCGAGCACGGCATCGGAGTCCACAAGCTGGACGCGCTCGTCGCCGAGCACGGCGACGCGGTCGAATTGATGCGAACGATCAAGCGCGCGCTCGACCCGCTGGACATCCTGAATCCCGGCAAGACCGTCCCGATGGAAGGTTGTTGACGCGACGGTCGGCGGTGCGCGCCGACCACCGACCACCGACCACCGACCCGCCTTTCCTCCCATGTACACCCTCTACCTCGGCAACAAGACCTACAGCTCCTGGTCGCTGCGGGGCTGGTTCGCGGCGAAGCTTTCCGGCGCGCCGTTCCGCGAAGTGCCGATCCAGCTCGTCGCCGGTGACCGCAACCCGGCGAGCAAATCGTTCTCGCCGTCCGGGTACGTCCCGGCGTTGCACGACGGCGACACCGTCGTCTGGGACACGCTTGCGATCGCCGAAACCCTGGCCGAGCGCCATCCGGGGATGTGGCCGGCGGATCCGGCCGTGCGCGCTTGGGCGCGCTCGATCGTCGCCGAGATGCACAGCTCGTTCCAGGCGTTGCGCGCCGACATGACGATGTGCGTGCGCGAGCGCCTCGATGTGCGACCGTGGTCGCCGGCGCTCGCCGCCGACATCGCGCGCGTCGAGGAGATCTGGAACGACGGCCGGCGCCGGCATGGCGGTCTCGGACCGTTCCTGTGCGGCCCGGTCTCGCTGGCCGACGCCTTCTATGCGCCGGTGGCGTTTCGCTTCCAGACCTACGACGTGCGGCCCTTTGGCGCGGCGGGCGAATACTGGCGCGCGCTGCTCGCGCATCCGTTCATGCGCGAGTGGGAGCGCGCCGCGCTCGCGGAGACGACGGTGATCGACGCCGACGAGCCGCGCATCGTCTACCGCGCCAAGCTCGCGGCGCGCGGCTAGGTAAGCTCTGGGTAACCTCACGGCGCGCGCGGACTCGCATGCACGAACTTCTCGAACCCCCGACTT
>JBDTNO010000045.1:0-18228 GCA_039933715.1 Betaproteobacteria bacterium | reverse complement strand
CCATCAGCACGGCCGCGGGCGCCGAGCCGGGAATCCCGAGCGTGAGCACCGGGATGATCGCGCCGGGCACGCAGGCGTTGTCGCCGGTCTCCGCGGCCATCAGGCCCTCGATCGATCCCTTGCCGAACTTCTCCTTCTCCTTGCTCGCGCGTTTCGCGGCGGCGTACGACGTCCAGGCCGCGACGTCCTCGCCGACGCCGGGCAGGATGCCGATGAACGTGCCGATGACGCCGGAGCGCAGGATGGTGCGCCAGTACTTGACGACGTCGACGAGTTTCGGGATTACCGAGTCGAACGGGTTGATCTTGACCGGGATCGGCTTCTCGCGCGCCGCGACCAGGAGCTCGGCCATGCCGAACGCGCCGACGAGCGCAGGGACCAGGTTGAAGCCGCCGGCGAGATCGCGGCTGCCGAACGCGAAGCGGTCGTACGCGTAGATCTGCTCCTGCCCGACCGTCGCGCAGAAGATGCCGACCAAGCCCGCGAGCCAGCCCTTCAGCGGATCGTCGCCGGTCAGCGTGCCCGCGATCACGACGCCGAAGAACGCCAGCCAGAAAAACTCGTAGGCCCCGAACTTGAGGGCGAGGTCGCCCAGCACCGGCGTGAACAGCGCGAGGAAAAACATGCCGATCAGCGTGCCGATCACCGAGCCCGATGTCGCGATGCCCATCGCGCGGCCGGCGAGGCCCTGCTTCGCGAGAGCGTGGCCGTCGAGGCAGCTCGCGGCCGACGCGGGCGTGCCGGGAATGTTGAGCAGGATCGCGGAGCGCGAGCCGCCGTAGATCGCACCGACATAGGTGCAGATCAACACCAGCAGCGCCTGGTTCGACGGCATCTTGATCGTGAGCGTCGTCATCAGCGCGATGCCCATCGTCGCGGTGAGACCGGGCAGCGCGCCGATCACGACGCCGACCAGCGACGACAACATGATCAGGCCGATCGACAGCGGATCCAGGAAGCCGCCGATCGCGTGACCGAACTGGATGAGGCCTTCGAACATCCTCGCGCTCGGCTCAGGGCAGGCGCACGAGGAACACGCGCTCGAACACCAGGGTCACGACGAGCGCGGTGCCGATGCCGACCGCGAGCGCGACGCTCGCGCGACGCGCGGTCGAGCGGCCGGGGGCGTCGTGGAACGCGTAGACGTACGCGGCGACGAAGATCGCGGTGCCGACCGGATACGGCAGGCCGCGACCGATCAGCGCCAGCGCGTAGACGAAGAAGAGCGCGGTCGCCGCGGCGAAGCGCAGTGTCGGCACGAGCGGCGTGTCGTCGCGCTCGTGCGCGTTCCAGCCGACCTCGCGCCCGCGTCGCCGCGCGCGGACCGCGAGCACGATCGCCAGCCCGACGAGCGCGAGCCCGAGCGCGAACGGCCACAGCCCCGGCGCCGTCCACAGCGAGCCGCCCTGCGCCTCGAGCCGGTCCATGCGCCACGACGCGATCGCGACGGACACGCCGAACGCGGCGAGAAGCGCGGCGCTCAACAGGTCGACGCGCGGCGCGGCGGGCGGGAGCTCGCGGGAATCGTCGCTCATGGCGGGGCGGCGGCGCGGGACGTCGCGTCCCGCGGCCGCCGGCGCGACGGCCTACGGACGGGCGATGCCCAGCGTGTCCGGCGAGACCTTCGCCTTGCCGCCGTCGAACGCCATCCACGCGTTCGTCTGCACCGCCGGCATCACCGCGCGCTGCGCTTCCGCGCCGGCGAGCGGTGCGAACACCGCGCCGCGGCTCGTCGCATAGTCCTTGAGCGCCTTCGACGTCGCGATGTTCTCGGCCCAGATCTTCTCGACGGTCGCGATCACCGCCGGCGGCGCGCTGCGCGGGATGAAGATGCCGAAGTGGTTCGCGGGTGCCTTGAACGTCGGCAGCGTCTTGGTGAGCGGTTCGATCGTGCCGTATCCGTCGAGCTCGACGGCGCGGTCGCCGACGACCGCGAGCGCGCGCAGGCGCTTGCCGCGGATCATCTCGGCCTCCTCGACGGTGAGCTGCGTCGTGACCTCGGTCTCGCCGGCCACCGTCGCGACGACAGCGGGGTTGCCGCCGTCGTACGTGACGTGCTTGTACTTGACGCCGGTGGCCTTCGCGATCGCTTCCATCGCGCTGTGCCCGCTCGAGTTGACGCCGGCGGTCGCGACGCTTACCTGGCCCGGCTTCGCCTTCATCGCCTCGATCAGCTCGGCCGCGGTCTTGTACGGCGTGGACGGATTGACGGCGATCGTCGACACGTTCGCGACGTTGAGGAACAGCGCCCAGTCGCCGATCTTGGTGTCGAGCATGCCGAGCGTCTGGTAGGTGCCGAGGTCCTGCGCGGCGCCCGCGGTCCACGTGTAGCCGTCCTTCGCCGCCTCGAGCGTGTTCTTGGTGCCGATCGAGCCCGACGCGCCGGGCTGGTTGACGACGACGACCTTCTGGCCCAGCGCCTTCTCGATCTCGGCGGCGGTGACACGCGTCACCTGGTCGGTCGAGCCGCCGGCGGCCCATGGCACGATGATCGTGATCGGCTTCTCGGGCTTCCAGGTCGCCTGCGCGGCGGCGGGCGCGATGCCGGCGATCGAGACGAGCGCCGCGACGGCAGCGGCGAGGGCATTACGCTTGCTTCGGTTCATGAGGTCCTCCTTCGGTCGTGGGATCAAGGCGCCGGCCGCGCCATCGTGCTAACTGTCCGGTTAATCAGGTTCGCGCCGCGGCAGGGGGGCGCGCAAGGCGCCCGCCGGCGCCAGCGCGCCAAGCACGAGCTCGACGACGTGCGCGAGGCGCGCCTCCTTCGCCTTCGGCGCCAGCAGGTCGCGCCCGAAGATCGTCGAGAGCGTATACGCATTCGACAAGTAGAAATAGCCGAGCGCGGCGATCGACACGTAGAGCTGCACCGGATCGGTCCCGGCGCGGAACACGCCTTCGCGGCAGCCGCGCGCGAGGAGATCCGAAATCATCGCGACGAGCGGCGAGTGCAGCGAGCGGATGCGCGCCGAGCGCTTCAGGTGCTTCGCGCGATGCAGGTTCTCGGTGTTGAGGAGCGAGATGAACTCCGGGTGCGCGAGGAAATGGCGCCAGGTGAACGCGATCAGCTCGCGCATGCCTTCGACCGGCGGCTGGGCGGTGAGGTCGAGCTTCTGCTCGGCGCCGCGGATCCGCTCGTACGCGGCCTCGAGCACCGACAGGAACAGCGACTCCTTGCCGCCGTAATAATAGTAGAGCATCCGCTTGTTGGCCTTCGCGCGCTCCGCGATACGGTCGACGCGAGCGCCGGAAAGGCCGTGGCGCGCGAATTCCGCGGTGGCGGCCGCGAGGATGCGCGCGCGGCTCGCGTCGGCGTCGCGCGGAAGCGCCGGCGAGCGCTTCGCGGCGAGACGGGCAGGCGCGTCGCGCGGCATGGCGGCGATGTAACCAGACGGTTAATTAGGCGTCAAGCCGCGGTGCAACATGGGACGATGGCGCGCTGGCGCTTCGCGATGGGCTCCGGCGACCGGCGATCGGCGGCGCGCGAGGGAACGACACGCGCGGGCGATGCGCCGCGCAGCGGGCGACGCGGGCGCGAGGTCGTCCGGAGCGCCGACCGCGCGTCCGCCGCGGTGACCGCTTGAATGACGATCCGGAGTGTCGACGGGCCGCTCGCGCGGCCTCGGCTCGAGCCTGGCGGCGCGCGGTCCGAAGTCAGCGGACCACGAGACGGCAGCGCGTCACGAGCGATGCTCGCCGACCCGCACGATCTTCATCGCGTTGGTGCCGCCCGACTTGCCCATCGGCTCGCCGATCGTGAGGATGATCAGGTCGCCGACCTGCACCATGCCGCGCGCGACGAGCAGCTCCTCGGCGGCGAGCAGCACGGCGTCGCGGTCCTCGCTCTGGTCGAGGAAGAACGTGCGCACGTTGCGGTAGAGGCACATCTTGCGCTGCGCGCCGACTTCGGGCGTCAGCGCGAAGATCGGGCAACCGGCGTTGTGGCGCGACATCCATAGCGCGGTGGAGCCGGATTGCGTCAGCGACGCGATCGCCTTGGCGCCGAGGTGGAACGCGGTGAACAGCGTCGCCATCGCGATCGACTGGTCGATCCGCGTGAACGTCCGGTTCAGGAAATCGCGGTCGAGCATCACCGGGTCGCTCTTCTCGGCCTCGACGCAGATCTGCGCCATCGCCTCGACGACCTCGACCGGGTACTTGCCGGCCGCGGTTTCCGCCGACAGCATCACCGCGTCGGTCCCGTCGAGCACGGCGTTCGCGACATCCGACACCTCGGCGCGCGTCGGCACCGGGTTGTGGATCATCGACTCCATCATCTGCGTCGCGGTGATCGTGAGCTTGTTGCGCTCGCGCGCGAGCCGGATCATCCGCTTCTGCAATCCCGGCACGGCAGCGTTGCCGACCTCGACCGCGAGGTCGCCGCGCGCCACCATGATGCCGTCGGAGGCGTCGATGATCTCCTCGAGCGCGCCGATCGCCTCCGCACGCTCGATCTTCGCGATCAGCTGCGCGCGGCCGTTCGCGGCGCGCAGGAGCTGGCGCGCCATGTACATGTCTTCCTTGTTCTTGGGGAACGACACCGCGACGTAGTCGGCCTCGAGGCCGGCCGCCGTCTTCATGTCGTCCATGTCCTTCGCGGTCAGCGCGGGCGCGGTCAGGCCGCCGCCGCGCCGGTTGATGCCCTTGTTGTTCGACAGCGTGCCGCCCAATTCGACGCGCGTGACGATGCGCGGTCCGCTCACCGACTCGACTCGCAGGCGGATGAGCCCGTCGTCGAGCAGCAGGATCGCGCCGGGGCCGACGTCACGCGGCAGCTCCTTGTAGTCGAGGCCGACCCCGGTCGCATCGCCGGTCTCGCGCGTCGCGTCGAGCACGAACGTCGAGCCGGGCACGAGCGTCGCGCGTCCCTCGACGAATCGGCCGATGCGAATCTTCGGGCCCTGGAGGTCGGCCATGATCGCCACTTCGCGGCCGAGCGCCTTCGCGGCCGAACGCACCAGCGTGGCGCGGTCGACGTGGTCCGAGGCCTTCCCGTGCGAGAAGTTGAGGCGGACGACGTCGACGCCTGCCGCGAGCATGCGTGCGAGCACCGTGGGATCCGCGCAGGCGGGACCGAGCGTGGCGACGATCTTGGTGGCGCGTTGCATGGAAAACCGGTTGGGAGGTGGGGCGGAAGCCGGCCCGGCGACGCCGGGCGGTGCGGTCTGCCGCGATGGTACGGGAAAACACCGGCTCACGTCATGGGCGAGTGGACGCACGCTGGACTCACGGGATCGCCGCGCCTTCGGGCCGCCCGCCGTTCCCCCTCGAGGAGTGCGCATGTCCGATCTACGTCGCTCTCGTGGCTTCGCCTCGGCTGCGCTGCTGTCGTTCGCATTCGCCGCGCCGGTGCTCGCCTGCGACGGCCCGGTCGAGTAAAAGACGTTCGCGTTGCCGTCGTACACGACAGTAGGCGGGCGCGCGATTCCGAACCTGCGCTTTGGATACGAGACCTACGGCCGGCTCAACGCCGCCGGCGACAACGCGATCTTCGTTCTGAATTTGTTCACCGGCACGTCGCATGCGGCCGGCAAGTACCAGGCGAACGACGCGGCGCCCGGATATTGGGATGGGATCATCGGCAGTGGCAAGCCGATCGACACCGACAGGTTCTTCGTGATCAGCGCGGACGCGCTCGCGAACCTCAACACCAGGGATCCGAACGTCGTCACGACCGGGCCGTCGACGATCGACGCCGCGACCGGGAAGCCGTACGGGTTGTCGTTCCCCGTCGTGAGCTATCGCGACAGCGTCCGCGTCCACAAGGCGTTGCTCGATGCGCTCGGGGTCAAGCGCCTGCATGCGGTCGTCGGCGCGTCGGGCGGGTCGATCCAGGCGATGGAGTGGGGCGCCGCGTATCCGGACTTCGTGCAGCGCATCGTGCACGTGATCGGGCCGGGCTTCGACATCACACCGTTCGTGATCGAGATGATCGACGTCTGGATGACGCCGATCCGGCTCGACCCGAAGTGTCCGCGCTGGGGTCAGAGACGAGACTCGCTTTGGACGCGCCGCGCTTTCACGCGGAACGTGCGCGCGCGCCTCGTCTCTGACCCCTATCCGCGCGTCTCGAGCGCGGCCACGGCCGGCAGCGTCTTGCCCTCGAGGAACTCGAGGAACGCGCCGCCGGCGGTCGAGATGTAGTCGATCTTCTCCGCGACGCCGAACGCGTGGATCGCGGCGATCGTGTCGCCGCCGCCCGCGATCGAGAACGCGGGCGATGCGGCGATCGCCTCGGCGATCGCGCGCGTTCCGCTCGCGAACGCGTCGAACTCGAACACGCCGATCGGTCCGTTCCAGACGATCGTGCCGGCGTTCGCGATCACGGTCTTCAGCCCCGCGACGGTGGCAGGTCCGAGGTCGAGGATCATGTCGTCGTCGACGACGTTCTCGATCGCCTTCAGCGCAGCGGGCGCATCGGCGGCGAAGCGCTTCGCGACGACCGCGTCGACCGGCACCGCGACCTTGCCGGGCCAGCGGTCGAGGATCGCCCGAGCCGCGCCGGCGAGGTCGGGCTCGGCGAGCGATTTCCCGATGCGCCCGTGCGCGGCGAGGATGAACGTGTTGGCGATGCCGCCGCCGACGATCAACCTGTCGACTTTCGCGGCCAGCGCCTCGAGGATCGTGAGCTTGGTCGACACTTTCGCGCCGCCGACGATCGCGACCAGCGGCCGGCGGGGAGCGGCGAGCGCGCGGCCCAGCGCGTCGAGCTCGGCCGCCATCAACGGACCGGCGCACGCCACCTTCGCGTGGCGCGCGATCGCGTGCGTCGTCGCCTCGGCGCGGTGCGCGGTGCCGAACGCGTCGTTCACGTAGACGTCGCACAGCGCCGCCATCTTCCGGGCGAGCGCGTCGTCGTCCTTCTTCTCGCCCGGGTTCACGCGGCAGTTCTCCAGCAGCACGAGATCGCCCGGCTTTTGCGCCGCGTGCCACGCGCCCCCGTCGACCCAGTCGCGCACGAGCGGCACGGGTCGGCCCAGCAGCTCCGCCATGCGCCGGGCGATCGGCGCGAGCGAATCCTCGTCCCTGAGCGTCCCTTCGGTGGGGCGGCCGAGGTGCGACGTGACCATGACGGCGGCCCCGCGCGCGAGCGCGTCGCGGATGCCCGGCAATGACGCGCGAATGCGCGTGTCGTCGGTGATGCGCCCGGCATCATCCTGCGGCACGTTCAGGTCCGCGCGGATGAATACGCGCTTGCCGGCCACGTCGACGTCGGAGAGGCGAAGGATCATCGTTGGGTCCGAGCTGCGCGTTTCGCCTGCGTCCGGCGTGGCGATTGCGCGAGAATATTACAGCGTCGCCTCGCGGGCGGGCCGCGTGAACGAGCAACCGCGCGCGGCTTCGCACGCGTCGATGTGGGCGATGTCGTCGTCGGCGAGGTAGTCGCGAAAGCCGCCGACCTTGCCGCGCCGCACCTTGAACGACTCCGGATCGGCCCTCGACGCGGTGCTCAGCATCTTGTTGCCGAAGCGGTCGTCCGCCTCGGCCTGCCGAAGTGTTTCGAAGCGCGCGAACGAGACGGCATCGTCGAGGACGCGGTCGCGGACATCGCTCGCGCCGAGGAACTCCAGAATCGACCGCAAGGCGGCGACGGGTTGCGCGTGCATCGCCTCGTAGCGCATGAACGCGAAGGCGGCGGGCACCGCGCGAGCCGCCTCCCACTGGCGGTAGAACGCGAGCACCTTCTCGACGCCGAAGCGCTCGTCGCGGACGAACGCGCCGATCGGCCCCTCGAACAGGACGATGCGCCGCGTCGCCTGGAAATAGGCGGACACCAGCGTATCGCGCACGTCGCGCCCCAGCAGCAGCACGCGCTTGCTTCGGTAGTGCGACTTGTCCGCTGGGAGCTCACCCCACGACAGCCTCTCCATCATCGCCGCGCCGTCGTGGTAGAAGCCCACGCGAGGCAATCCCGCCAATGCGGTCAGCGTGCCGGTCTCGAGCAGGTGCTCGGCGGGGAGGCCATACCGGTCGACGAGCGCCTTGCCGACGAGCGCGCGGAGCCAGGTGCGCCCGGCCTTCGGGTACGACAGAATGTAAGTGTCCGCCGCGGGCTTCGGCTCCGTCTCCGGAGGATGCATGCGGGCCACGGCCGGGACTTGCGCGTCACTTCGCGCGCATCAGCGCGACCGTCACGTCGAGCATCCGGTTCGAGAATCCCCACTCGTTGTCGTACCAGGCGGAGACCTTGACCAGGCGCCCGACGACCTTCGTCAGCGTCGCGTCGAACGTCGACGATGCGGGATCGTGGTTGAAGTCGCACGACACCAGCGGCGCCGTGTTGTAGTTGAGGATTCCCTTGAGCGGGCGCGATTCGGACGCCGACTTCATGATTCCGTTGACCTCGTCGACCGTCGTATCGCGCGCGGCGATGAACGAGAGGTCGACGATCGACACGTTGATCGTCGGCACGCGGATCGCGTAGCCGTCGAGCTTGCCGTTGAGCTCGGGCAGCACGAGCCCGACCGCCGCGGCCGCACCGGTCTTGGTCGGGATCATGTTCATCGGGGCCGAGCGCGCGCGCCGCAGGTCCTCGTGATAGACGTCGGTGAGCACCTGGTCGTTCGTGTACGCGTGCACCGTCGTCATGAGGCCGGAGACGATGCCGAGCTTGTCGTGCAGCGGCTTCACCAGGGGCGCCAGGCAGTTGGTCGTGCACGACGCGTTGCTGATCACCGTGTGCGACGCCTTGAGCGTCTCGTGGTTGACGCCGTAGACGACGGTCGCGTCGACGTCCTTGCCGCCGGGCGCCGAGATGATCACCTTCTTCGCGCCGCCCTTGAGGTGCGCGGAGGCCTTTTCCTTGGTCGTGAAGAAGCCGGTCGACTCGAGCACGACGTCGACGCCGAGCGATGCCCAGGGCAACTGCGCGGGATCGCGTTGCGCGAACACCCTGATGCGGTCGCCGTTGACGACCATGGCGTCGCCGTCGACCACGACGGTGCCGGGGAACCTGCCGTGCGCCGTGTCGTGGCGCGTCAGGTGCGCGTTGGTCTCGGGGCTGCCGAGGTCGTTGACCGCGACGATCGCGAGGTCGTGCGTCTTGCCGCCCTCGTAGTGCGCGCGCAGGATGTTGCGCCCGATGCGCCCGTAGCCGTTGATCGCAACCTTGATGGTCATCGCCGTTCTCCCGTTCGATCCCGTTTCAGTGCAGTCTTTTCAAGCCGGCGGCGCCGACGAGCGTCGCGAGGTCGCGCCAGCCGTAGCCCGCCTCGATCATCGGCATGCCGTCCCATTCGAACGGCTGCTCGACGACGAGCGACCCGCCGATCGCCTCGAAGAACTGGCGCGCCCCCTGGTTGCCCGCGAGCACCCACGCGATCATCCCCGTGGCGCCGCGCGCGGCACGTTCCGCCGCGATCGTGCCGACGAGGCGCCGGCCGAGGCCGCGGCGCTGCACGTCGTGCGCGAGGTAGACCGCGGTGAGCTCCGCATCGAATGCGACCTTCGGTTCGGCGAGTCGGTTCCCTGCCGCGAAGCCGACGACGCCGGACTCGCCCTGGGCGACGAACACGCTCGCGACGTCGCCCGGCAGGCTCGCCGCGAGGACTCGCTGCCAGAGCGGAAGACTGGCCTCCACGCTCATCGCGTCGAGGCTCGCCTGCGGCACGAGGCCCCTGTAGTTGCGACGCCAGCCGTCGATGCGCACGCGTGCGATCGCCTCGGCGTCGCCCACTGTCGCGCGGCGGATCGTGATGCCGGCGTGGAGGAGCTCGTGTCCGGGAAACGTCGCCATCTCACGCCGCCACGACCGAGCGCACCGCGTCGGCGACGCGCTCGACGGTAAAGCCGAAATGACGGAACAAGGCCGGTGCGGGCGCCGACTCGCCGAATGTGTCGATGCCGACGACCGCGCCGTGCGGATCGTCGACGGCGCCGACGTACTTGCGCCAGCCGTCGGTCACGCCGGCCTCGACCGCGACGCGCGGGACGCCGGCGAGCACGCTCGCCCGGTACGCGGCGTCCTGCCGGTCGAACGCCTGCGTGCAGGGCATCGAGACGACGCGCACGGCGATGCCTTCCTTCGCGAGCGCCTCGCGAGCGCCCAACGCGAGCGGGACTTCCGAGCCCGTTGCGATAACCAGCGCGCGCTTCCCGCCGGCGCCGAAATCGGCGAGCACGTAGCCGCCGCGCGCGATCGAAGCGATCGCGGACGCATCGCGCGGCGCGTAGGCGACGTTCTGGCGCGAGAACAAAAGCGCGCTCGGGCCGTCACGGCGCTCGATTGCCGCCGCCCATGCCGCCGCCGTCTCTGCGGTGTCGCACGGGCGCCAGACGTCGAGCTGCGGAATGAGCCTCAGGCTCGCCGCGTGCTCGACCGACTGGTGCGTCGGGCCGTCCTCTCCGAGGCCGATCGAGTCGTGCGTGTACACGGCGACGACGCGGATCCTCATCAGCGCGGCCATGCGCAGCGCGTTGCGCGCGTAGTCGGAGAAGGTCAGGAACGTCCCGTGGTACGGGAGAAAGCCGCCGTGCAGCGCGAGGCCGTTCGCGATCGCGGTCATGCCGAACTCGCGCACGCCGTAGTTCAGGTAGTTGCCCGCGCGGTCGCGCGACACCGGCACGCTGCCCGACCAGTTGGTGAAGACCGAACCGGTCAGGTCGGCGGAGCCGCCGATCATCTCCGGCAGGAGCTTCGCGTACGCCTCGATCGCCTGCTGCGACGCCTTGCGCGTGGCGATCGTCTCGCCCCTGGCGGCCTGCTCGGCGACGAACGTGTTCGCGCGCGCGGCAAAATCTTCGGGGAGGCGATTGGCCGCGCGTCGCTCGAATTCCGCCGCGAGGTCGGGATGCGCGGTGCGATACGCGTCGAAGCGCTTGCGCCACTCGCGCTCCGCGCGAGCACCGCGCGGGCGCGCGTCGAAGCCCGCGTAGACGGCGTCGGGAATCTCGAACGGCGCGTGATTCCACCCGAGCGCGGCGCGCGTCGCCGCGACTTCCTTCTCGCCGAGCGCGGCGCCGTGCGCTTCGTGGCTGCCCGCCTTGCCCGGCGAGCCCTGGCCGATGCGCGTGCGGCAGCAAAGCAGCGACGGCCGGTCGTCGGCGGCGAGCGCTTCGCGGAGCGCGCGATCGACCGCCGCGACGTCGTGGCCGTCGATGGCGCGGACCACGTGCCATCCGTACGCCTCGAATCGCGCCGACGTGTCGTCGGTGAACCAGCCCGCGACCTCGCCGTCGATCGAGATGCCGTTGTCGTCGTAGACGGCGACGAGCTTGCCGAGCCCCCAGGTTCCGGCGAGCGAACACGCTTCGTGCGACAGCCCTTCCATCAGGCAGCCGTCGCCGACGAACACGAACGTGCGATGGTCGACGATCGCGTGCCCGGCGCGGTTGAACGTCGCCGCGAGCAGCTTCTCGGCGAGCGCCATGCCGACGGCGTTCGCGAGTCCCTGGCCGAGCGGACCGGTGGTCGTCTCGACGCCGGGCGTCAGGCCGACTTCGGGGTGCCCGGGCGTCTTCGAATGAAGCTGGCGGAAGCGCTTGATCTCGCCGATCGGCAGGTCGTAACCGGCGAGGTGCAGCAGCGCGTACTGAAGCATCGAGCCGTGGCCGTTCGACAGCACGAAGCGGTCGCGATTCGACCAGGACGGATTCGCCGGGTTGTGCCGGAGGTGGCCGCGCCACAGCGCGAGCGCGATCTCCGCCATTCCCATCGGCATGCCCGGATGACCGCTCTTCGCGGCCTCGACCGCATCCATCGCGAGCGCGCGAATCGCGTTGGCGAGCTCGGCGTCGCTCGCGACGGTCGGGGCGGGAGAGGACATCGGCGGACCTGGTCGGGAAAAGGAACGCGGCCAGCGGTGCGACGCGGCGATTTCGAGGGCGCGGCGCGGCTGTTGCGATGCGAAAAGGCTTGAAATTATGGCGGAATAGCACCAAGTTGTGCAATAATCGATTGTTTGGTCGTGCATGACCGGTCGCCCCGGCGATCCGGAGTCTGTCCGACATTGGGTGGGGTGCCCTTCTTCCCGTGCGAGCGGGGGCGGGGCGTTTCCTTTTTGGGGGTGTTCCGGCGTTCTTCACGGTCGAAGCGGCCGAAGGACACGGGACCTTGCTCTGGGGGAGACGACTGATGGACGGAATCCATCTGCTGGGCGAGTGGTACGGCTGCCCTGCCGACCTGCCGGAAATGCTGGAGGCCGACGCGCTGCGCCGCCGCTGCATCGAGGCGGTCGAGGCGGCCGGGCTGACGATCGTCGGCGACCGCTTCCACCAATTCGATCCGCAGGGCGTGACCGGCGCGGTGATCCTCGCCGAATCGCACCTGGCCGTCCACACGTGGCCCGAGATGGGTTCGGTCACGATCGACGTCTACGTGTGCAACTTCACGACCGACAACACCGACAAGGCGCAGCGCCTGTTCGCGGAGCTGGAGCGCACGCTGAAACCCACGCGCACGCATTTCCAGGCGATCCAGCGCGGAGGCGCGCATGGCTGATGCCGGGGGCGATCTCGTTCCCGGCGCGATGACCGAGTACCTCACCGACAAGTGGGGATTCTTCATCCGGTCGAGCCGCGAGTACGAGCGGTTCCGCTCGCCCTACCAGGCCATCGAGGTCCACGACACCGAGCCGTTCGGCAAGCTGTTCCGGCTCGACGGCCATTTCATGACGAGCGAGCGCGACGAGTTCTTCTATCACGAGAACCTCGTCCACCTGGCCGGCATCACGCATCCGCAGCCGGAGCGCGCGCTGATCGTCGGCGGCGGCGACGGCGGCTCAGCCGAGGAGCTGCTCAAGTACGCGTCGATGAAAAAGGTCACGCTCGCCGAGATCGACGTCGCGGTCGTCGACGTCGCCCGCAAGTACCTCGGCAGCGTGCACAAGGGCAGCTTCGACGATGCGCGCCTCGACTTGCGGATCGGCGACGGGTTCGCGTACGTGCGCGAAGCGAGCGACACGTTCGACCTGATCGTGCTCGACCTCACCGATCCGGGCGGACCGTCGCTCGAGCTCTACACGCCGGCGTTCTACCGCGCGTGCGCCGCGCGCCTCGCGCCGCTCGGCGCGATGACGCTTCATATCGCGAGCCCGGTCGCCCATCCGGATCGCATCCGGCAGACGCTCACGAGCCTGCGCTCGGCGTTCTCGATCGTGACGCCCTATCTCACGTCGGTGCCGCTCTACGGCGGCCTCTGGATGATGGCCTGCTGCTCCGCCGCGCTCGATCCGCGCAAGCTCTCGGCCTTCGAGGTCGACCGCCGCCTGTCGCAGCGCGGGATCGCCGATCTCCGGTACTACAACGGCGAGATGCACCGTGCGTCGCTCGCGCTCCCGAACTTCGTCAAGGCGCTGGTCGCGTAGCTCGCGTCGCGCTCCGTGCGTCCGCTCGGAGCGATCGAGGACGCGTGCCGCGGGGCGGCGAGGACGTCGTCCCACCTCCCGCAGGCGCGTCGGACCCGGCCGACGCGACGGGTCGGCATTGCTTCGCGTTCGTCGCACGCGGGCGCGCCAGGTTGCGCGGTAGGCGGCTTCCGGCGTGCCGGGTCAACGTGCGCCGGTTCCGGGACGTTCTAGTCGCAGGCAAAACGGGACCTTGAAGTGTGGGATCCAGGGCCGCACCTTCAAACTCCGGGGGAAGAGGTTTCCCTCGCCAATCGGATGACTGCGATGACGCTGACCGACACGATGGGCAATGCCGATTTCGTGCTGATCGACGGGATCGTCTATGAAACCGAGTACCTGCGCGTGCCTGAAGAGGACATGCATGCCGACGACGTCGTGCTCGAAGCCAAGCACGGCGAGCTCGAGGTCGCGCTCACGCTTTCCGACCTCGACGGCGCCCAGCACCTGGGCGAGGGCGTCTACCGCCTCGCCAACGGCCACCAGCTCCGCTTCCTCACCGCCGCCACCGTTCACTGACGGCAGGCGCGGCGCGCGGGCGGTGCGCTGCGCCTGGTGTCGTTGCGAATCACCGGCGCCGCCTGGCCGCGCGCCATCTTCCATCGGATGGAATGCACTTCGCGACGTCGCGAGGCATTGCTGTCGCGGGCGGGAAGTCGCGCACGCGGGGTTCCAACCCGTGGAACCATCCGGGGAGGCGGCGATGCGAGGCGATCGAGTCGCCGCGCCACCGGGAACGCTTCGCGCACTTCGTTCGCGACCGGTCGGACGAGGCGCGCGCGTGATGCGGATCGCGGACCGTGCGCCTGCGCGCGGCGGACTTCAGGCCGCGTCGAGAACGAACGTGTAGCTCGCGGCCAGGGCGCCCGCGCCTTGCCCCTGTGCGGGCTTCGGGGCGATCAGGAGCCGTTCGCGCTCGCGCGAGAACATGCCGAACCCGCCGCGCTCCGCGGATTCGCCTTGGAGATAGAGCTGCGTCGTGAGCGTGCGCTGGCCCGCGCGCGTGATGCGGAAGTGCAGGTGCGCGGGGCGGCCGCCGTAGGGCACCGGTCGCATCGCGACGAACGCGTAGCTCCCGTCCGCGCCGCTCCGCGCGCGTCCGTATCCCTGGAAGTTCTCGTCCTGCGTTCCCCCGCCGCCGACGTGATGGTAGGCGCCGTGCACGTCGCATTGCCACAGCTCGAGCGTCGCGTCGGCGAGCGGCGAACCGTCGACGCCGAGGACGCGCCCGGCCAGCTGCAAAGTACTGCCCTCTGCACCCGCCGCGCGACCCGCGACGCGCATCAGGTCGCTGTCGGCATCGGTCGGGAACGTGCGTGGATAGAAGGGTCCTTCGGCATCCTGCGGCGTCGGCGCGAGCCGCCGGGCGCCCTGCGCCGGGGCAAGGCGCGCTGTGGCGAGCGCGATCGGCGCGAGCGCCGCGGTGGCGAGCCAGCGGACCGTGCGGCGACGCACCGGGACGGGAAAGCGAGGGTGGTGCGCGCTCATGCAGTGGGCTCCTCGGGGCGGGTCGTCCGTTGGACGCCCGGGGCGCGCGACGGTTCCGCGCGGCCCCTGCACGGCCATCGTACGCCGGGGATTCGTCGTTGTTGACAACGTCATCGTATGCGCATAGGCTCATGCGACGATGAAAGCCCCGGCCCGCATCGCGACGCCCACCCGCCAGCGCCACGCCGCGCGCCCCGCTGCGAGTTCGAGCGACGAGCTCGCGCCGGTGTTCGACGCGGTGGCCGAGTACTTCGGCCTGCTCGCCGAGCCGACGCGCCTCGCGATCCTGCACACGATCTGCAACGACGAGAGGTCGGTCTCGGCGATCGTCGCCGCCACCGGCGCGACGCAGACCAACGTCTCGCGGCACCTTGGCCTCCTGCACGCCGCGGGCGTCGTGAGCCGGCGTCGCGACGGCAGCTCGGTTCTCTATCGCGTCGCCGACCCGGTGTTCGTCGAGATCTGCCGCAGCGCATGCGTGCGCATCGCGGCGCGCATCGACGCGCAGTCGCCGCTCGCCGGCGATCTCCTCGATTACGCGCGCCACGCTTAGCGCGGCGCGCGAACGGGATCCGGATGTCGGAGCCGCGCAAACCGGGTCGCATCCACGCCGCACCCGAGGCGGAAAGCGCGACCGTCGTGTCGTCGCGCCGCGGCTTCCTGAAGCGCGCGGTGGCCGGCGGCGCCGCGCTGGCCGCGGGCCGCGCGGGCGCGCAGGACGGCGCGAGCGTTCCGCCAAACGTTCCCGCCTGGACGCGCTCGCTCGGCGCGCCGGTGCTGGCATCGCCGTACGGCGTCCCGTCGGAATTCGAGGTGGCGGTGCGCCGGCGCGAAAGCCCGGGGCTCACGCGCACGCCGCATTCGTCGGTCTCGTTCACGCCGCTCCAGAATCTCTTCGGCATCATCACGCCCTCGGGCCTGCATTTCGAGCGCCACCACGCCGGGATGCCCGAGGTCGATCCGCACCAGCACCGGCTGATCGTGCATGGGATGGTGCGCGAGCCGCGCATCTACACGATGGAGGACCTCGTGCGCTTCCCGTCGGTATCGCGCGTGCATTTCATCGAATGCGGCGCGAACACCGGCATGGAGTGGGCGAACGTCGCGGTCCCGACCGTCCAGTACTCGCACGGGATGATCGGATGCAGCGAGTGGACCGGCGTGCTGCTGTCGACGATCCTCGCCGAGTCCGGCGTCGATCCGAAGGCGAAGTTCCTGCTCGCCGAAGGCGCGGACGGCGCCGCGCTCACGCGCACGATTCCGCTCGCGATGGCGCTCGACGACGTGATGCTGTGCTACGGCCAGAACGGCGAGATGCTGCGGCCCGAGCAGGGCTATCCGCTGCGACTGCTCGTCCCGGGCGTGCAGGGGGTCTCGAGCGTCAAATGGCTGCGGCGGCTGAAGCTCGGCGACACGCCGTGGAACACGCGCGAGGAGTCGCTGCACTACGTCGACCTGATGCCCGGTGGCAAGCACCGCCAGTACACGTGGATCCAGGAGGCGAAGAGCGTGATCACCTCGCCCTCGGGCGGACAGGTGATCCTCGACCGCGGGTTCCACGAGATCACCGGCCTCGCGTGGTCCGGGCGCGGCAGGGTGCGGCGCGTCGACGTGTCGACCGATGGCGGGCGCAACTGGCGCACCGCGAAGCTGCAGGAGCCGGTCCACACGAAGGCGCTCACGCGCTTCCGGATCGGGTGGAATTGGGACGGCGGCCTCGCGCTGCTGCAATCGCGCGTGATCGACGACACCGGCTATGTGCAGCCGACGACGCGCCAGTTGCGCGCGGTGCGCGGCACGCGCTCGATCTACCACAACAACGCGATCCACACGTGGCGCGTCGACCCGACCGGCGAAGTCGCGAATGTCCAGCTCCTCTAGACGGCGCGCGCTCGCGCTCGCGTCTCTCGGCGCGATGCTCGTGCTCGCGACGGCGCCCGACGCCGCGTCGCCCGCTCCCACCGTGCGCTACGGCTTCGGCCGCGTGGCGACGCCTCAGGAGATCGCCGGCTGGGACATCGACGTGCGGCCCGACGGTCGCGGTCTTCCCGACGGCCGCGGCAGCGTCGCCGAGGGCCAGGCGATCTACGACGCGAAATGCGCGAGTTGCCACGGCACGTTCGGCGAGAGCAACGACGCGATGGCGCTGGCCGGCGGGGTGGGCTCGCTCGCGTCCGACCAGCCGGTGCGTACGCTCGGCAGCAAGCTCAACCATGCGACAACCCTGTTCGACTACATCCGGCGCGCGATGCCGTTCAACGCGCCGCAGAGCCTGACCAGCGACGAGGTCTACGCGCTCACCGCGTACGTGTTGAACCTCAACGACATCCTGCCTGCCGGTGCGTCGCTCGACCGGGCGTCGATTCTCGCGGTGAAGATGCCCAACCGCGACGGGTTCACGACCGACCACGGCTTCATGACGCGCGACGGCAAGCCGGACACGCGCAACGTCGCATGCATGGCGAACTGCGGTCCCGAGGCGCGCATCGCGTCGCGCATCCCCGAGTACGCGCGCGATTCGCACGGCGACCTCGCCGAGCAGACGCGCTCGCTGGTCGCGCTGCCGGGGGGCGTGGTCACAGCCGCCCGGGCGCCCGCGACAACGTCGCCCGCCGATCTCGCGAAGAAGTCCGCTTGCATGGCGTGTCATGCGGTCGACGCGAAGCTCGTCGGCCCGTCCTTTCGCGAGGTTGCGGCCAGGTACGCGGGCGACGGCGCGGCGGCGGCGCGGCTCGGGGCGAAAATCCGCGCCGGCGGCGCGGGTACCTGGGGGGTTGTGCCGATGCCCGCGCAGCCTCAACTCGACCCGATCGACGCCGTGGCGCTCGCGCGCTGGGTGTTGGCCGGGGCGCCGTGACAGGAATAAGCATAGAGCGGCGCGGCAGCCCGGCAGGTCCGGCGCGCGCTAGAATCGCTGTTTGGCGTCACTCGGAGAAACAACGATGGATCACAGGCGCAGGGACCTCCTGAAAACGGGAAGCGGGGCGAGCGTACTCGCGCTCGTCGCCGCGGCCGGCTGGCTGAAGCCGGGCGACGCGCTCGCGCAAGGCGCGGCATGGAACAAGGCGGCGTTCGAGACGCACTCGCTCGACGAGACGATGAAGGCGCTCGGCGGCGCCGCGCCGGCGCAGAGCAAGGACATCGCGTTCGTGTCGACGCCCGATATCGCCGAGAACGGCGCGGTCGTCCCGATCGGCGTCACGAGCGCGATCCCGAAGACCGAGTCGATCGCGATCCTGATCGAGAAGAACCCCAACATGCTCGCGGCGTCGTTCGACATCCCCGCCGGCACCGATCCGGCGATCACGACGCGCGTCAAGATGGGCCAGAGCAGCAACGTGTTCGCGCTCGTCAAGGCCGACGGCAAGTTCTACGTCGCGTCCAAGGAAATCAAGGTCAC
>JBDTNO010000044.1:0-18323 GCA_039933715.1 Betaproteobacteria bacterium | reverse complement strand
CGCTCGCGCTGGTCGCCGCGCCGCTCGCGGCACTGGTCGGCGCGATCGTGTTCGGTTGGTTCTGCGTGCGTCTTTCCGGCGTCTATCTCGCGATGCTGACGCTCGCGTTCGCGCAGATCACCTGGTCGGTCGTCTACCAATGGGACGCCGTGACCGGAGGCTCGAACGGGATCGTCGGGGTGTGGCCGCCCGAATTGTTCGCCGACCGCACGCACTATTCGTGGCTGACGCTCGCCATCGTCGCCATCGCGCTCGTCGCGCTCGCGCGAATCGCCATGTCGCCGTTCGGGCGCGCGATGCGCGGGGCCCGCGACTCGCCGTTACGCGCCGAGGCGATCGGCATCGACGTGCGCGGCACGCAGTGGGCGGCATTCGCGCTGGCAGGCGCGTTCGCCGGACTCGCCGGCGGGCTCTATGCGTTTTCCAAAGGCAGCATCTCGCCCGAGACGCTCGCGATACCGCGCTCGGTCGACGCGCTCGTCATGGTGCTGCTCGGCGGCCTCAACTTCACGTTCGGACCGGTGCTCGGGGCGGGGATCTTCACCTGGGGCCAGGACGCGCTCGCGCGCGCGACCGAATACTGGCGCGCGGCCCTCGGCGTCGCGATCCTGATCATCGTGATGGTCGTGCCGAACGGCCTCGGTGGCCTGGCCGCCTGGTTGCCCTCGCGAAGGAAATCCGCGTGAGCGAGCCGGTCCTCAGGGTCCGCGAGCTCGCCAAGGCGTTCGGCGGGGTGCGCGCGGTCGATGGCGTGTCGTTCGACGTCGCGTCGGGCGAGGTCGTCGCGCTGATCGGGCCGAACGGCGCCGGCAAGACCACCTGCTTCAACCTGATCAACGGCCAGCTCGTCCCGGACGCAGGACGCATTTTCCTCGGCGGCATCGACGTCACCGGGCTCAACGCGCGCACGCTCGCGCGAGGCGGCGTGGGGCGCACGTTCCAGGTCGCGGCGACGTTCGCTTCGATGACGGTGCGCGAAAACGTCGCGCTCGCGCTCGCCGCGCACCAGGGCGCGACCGGGTCGATCGTCGCGGCCGGCAACGCGCGGCTCGACGCGGCCGCGGACGCGCTGCTCGAACGCGTTGGCGCGCACGATCTCGCCGAGCGGCACGCCGCGACGCTCGCGTACGGCGACGTCAAGCGCGTCGAGATCGCGCTGGCGCTCGCCGGCAACCCGCGCCTCCTTCTGATGGACGAGCCGACCGCCGGAATGGCGCCGCGCGAGCGCGGCACGCTGATGCGGTTGGCGGCCGATCTCGCACGCCGCGGCGCGATCGCGCTGCTTTTCACCGAGCACGACATGGACATCGTGTTCGGCCATGCCGACCGCGTGATCGTGCTCGACCGCGGGCGCATCCTCGCCGAAGGAGCGCCCGGCGCGATCCGCGCGGACCCGCGCGTGCAGGAAGCCTATCTCGGCGTCGGCGCGTGACCGGTCAGCCAGTTGGCCATCCGGTGCACGAACGGCCGGACGACGAGCAGCGCCGGGAACGCGATCACCCAGGCGGTGATCCACGAGCGCACCCACAGCGTCAGGAATTCCGCCGTGATTCCGACACCGACCAGCGTCGCGATGCCCGAGACGATGATCGTCATGAACCCGGACAGGAGGAACGCGAAGACGTAGGGCGCCGAACGGTGGGGAAAGAGCGCCATCAGCGGCGTGCGTGCATGCGCGCGAAGCCGTCGTCGAGGTCGGAGATCAGGTCGTCCGGCGACTCGAGCCCGATGTGCAGGCGCAGGCACGGCCCGCCCGGTTCGAAGCGCGACACGCTGCGCATCCGGTTGGGGTCGGTCGGGATGATCAGGCTCTCGAAGCCGCCCCAGCTCCATCCCATCCGGAAGAGGCGCATGCCGTCGAGCATCGCGGCGAGGTCGTCGCGCGACGGTCCCGGCTCGAGGACGATTCCGAAGAGCCCGCTCGCGCGCCGGAAGTCCCGCTTCCACAGATCGTGGCCGCGCGCGCCGGGCAACGCGGGATAGAGAACCTCGCGAACGTCCGCGCGCTCGCGCAGCCACGTCGCGATCCGCGTCGCGCTCGCCTGGTGGCGATCGAGCCGTGTCGCGAGCGTGCGCAGCCCGCGCAGTCCGAGGAACGCGTCGTCGGTCGAAACCGCGACGCCCATGTCGGTCCACATCCGATGCATCGGCGCGGCGGTCGCGTCGTTGCAGACGATGACGCCGAGCAGCACGTCGGAATGGCCGCCGATGTACTTGGTCGCCGCGTGCACCGACACGTCGACGCCGTGGTCGAACGCGCGAAAGCCGAGCGGCGTCGCCCAGGAATTGTCGAGCACGACGAGCGCGCCCTGCCGGTGCGCCACGTCCGCGATCGCCGGGACGTCCTGCACGTCGAACGACAGCGAACCCGGCGACTCGACGAACACGATGCGCGTGTTCGGCGTCATCGACTGCTCGATCGTCGCGCCGGCGAGCGGATCGTAGAACGCGACCTCGACGCCATAACGGGGCAACGTGTTGAGCGCGAAGCGCCGCGTGGGTCCGTAAACCGAGTCGGTGATGAGGACGCGATCGCCGGCCCTGGTCAGCGCGATCAGCGGCAGCGTCGTCGCGGCGAGCCCGCTCGGCACCGCGAAGCCCTGCGCCCCGCCTTCGAGCGTCGCGATCGCCGCCTGCAGGTCGGTGACGGTCGGCAGGCCGTGCAATCCGTAGCCGATGCCTTCGTAGCGCCCCGCCGCCGACGCCTCGAGGTCGTCGAGCGTCGCGAACACCATCGTCGAGGCGCGGTAGACCGGCGTGTTGACCGCGCCGAGATGCTTGGCCGGGTCGCGGCCGAGGTGCACGACCTCGGTCGCCGGGTCGAGCGGCGGCTTGCCTTCGCTCATGCGTGCCGCGCGCGCTGCGCGGGCGAGACTGCGAGCGCGCGGCAGACCGCGTCGACCTGGTCGACGACCGGCAGCCGGAGGTCGATTTCGATCGCGCCGCGCGGCGGCTCGAGCGTCGCGTACTGGCTCGCGAGCAGCGATGCCGGCATGTAGCGGTGCTTCCGCACGGCGAGGCGCGCTGCGACCGTCGCCTGGTCGCCGGTGAGATGCACGAAGCGCACGTCGCCCGCGCGGGCGATTCGTGCGCGATAGATCTCCTTCAGCGCAGAGCATGCGAGCACCGCGTGACCGCCGGCGGACTGGATCGCGGCGAGCTCGTCGGCGATGCGGTCGAGCCACGGCCAGCGGTCGTCGTCGGTGAGCGGCGTGCCCGAGGCCATCTTCGCGACGTTGGCCGGCGGATGGAAATCGTCGGCGTCGGCGAAGCGCCAGCCCAGCCGCTCGGCGAGCGCCGCGCCCACCGTGCTCTTGCCGCACCCGGTCACGCCCATCACGACGATGATCATCGGCGCGACTCCGGATCGGCGCCGCGAACTGCATGGCCCCCGAACGCCTGCCGCATGCGCGCGAGCATCCGGTTCGCGTAGTCACCCTTGCCCTGGCTGTCGAAGCGGGTCATCAGCGCGAGCGCGAGCACTGGTGCGGGAACGCCCTGCTCGATCGCTTCGGCGATCGTCCAGCGTCCTTCGCCCGAATCGGCGACGTGCGGCGCGATCGCGTCGAGCGGGGTCTCGCTCGCCAGGAATTCCGCGATCAGGTCGAGCAGCCACGAGCGCACGACGCTGCCGTGGCGCCACACCTCCGCGATCGCCGCGTTGTCCAGCGCGAGCTCGCGCTTGCCCTCGAGCAGTGCGAAGCCCTCGGCGTACGCCTGCATCATTCCGTACTCGATGCCGTTGTGGATCATCTTGACGAAGTGCCCCGAGCCGGCCGGGCCGCAATGGAGCCAGCCCCGGTCGGGCGCCGGCGCCAGGATGCGCGCGTACGGCTCGAGTGCGCGGGCCGCCTCGGGCGTGCCGCCGAACATCAGCGCGTAACCGTTGGCGAGCCCCCAGACGCCGCCCGATACGCCGCAGTCGACGAAGGCGATGCCGCGCGCGGCGAGTTCGGCCGCGCGACGCTGCGAGTCCTTGTAGTTCGCGTTGCCGCCGTCGACGATCGTGTCGCCGGGCTCGAGCGACGCCGCCAGCGCATCGATCGTGGCCTGCGTCGGCAAGCCCGCCGGCACCATCAGCCAGACCATCCGCGGCGCGTCGAGCAAGCCGGCCAGCGACGCGAGCGACGCCGCCGAGGCGATCGTGCCTTCGTCCTCGAGCGCGTCGGCGGCGCCCGGCGTCGTGTCGTGACCGACGACGCGGACGCCGCCGCGTGCGAGCCGGCGCGCCATGTTGCCGCCCATGCGGCCGAGGCCGACGAGGCCGATCGAGAGCGTGGTCATCCGGGCCGATCGCGGTGGGCGTGGGAATGGGACGGGCGACCGCGGCCGCCGCGTTCAGTCGCGCATTCTACCGGCTGCGTCCGACCGGCCCGCGCCGCGTGATGCGATCAGCGCCGCGACGACGAGCAGCCCGCATCCGGCGAGCATGCCCGGCGTCGGGCGTTCGCCCAGTAGCGCCGCCGCCAGCGCGATCCCGTAGACCGGCTCGAGCGCGGCGACCACGCTCGCCGTGTGCGCCGACACGGTCGCCAGCGCAGCCACGAACAGCGTGTGCGCGAGCGCGGTGCAGGCGACACCGAGGATCGCGATCAGCATCAGGTCCCGCGGCGATGGCCATGCATCCGGCCGGTCGAGCAGAAGCACGACCGGCACCAGGCACAGCGCCGCGAACGCGTTCTGCCACAGCGCGATCGGCTGCGGACGGTGCGCACGCGCGAGGCGGCGGTTGCGCACGGCGAGCCACGCGAACGTCGCTCCGGACAGGACGCCCCAGGCGAGACCGCGCAGGACCGCGTCGTCGACATCGAAGCGGCGCACCGTCAGCAGGAGACCGGCGACGACCAGCACGGAGATCGCCGCATCGCGCCTTGAGGGGCGGCGCTCGCCGGCGAGGCGTTCGATCGCAAGTGTCCAGAGCGGGAAGCTCGCGTAGCCGATCAGGCCCACCGCGACGCTCGCCGTCTGGATCGCCGCGAAGAACGCCACCCAGTGCAGCGCCAGCACCGTGCCGTTGAAGGCGAGCGCGGTCGTCGGCCGCGTGAGCGTGCGCGCAGCGACCGCGACGAGCGCCAGGGTCGCCGCGGCGACGGCGCTGCGGCCGAGGACGATCGTCGAAGGCGGCAGCGCGAGCCAGTCCCCGAACAGGCCCGCGACGCCGAACAGCAGGACGGCGGCGTGCAACCCGAACAGGGCCGGAACGGTGCGCATGGGCGCGGCGGATTCTGCCATGTCCTCCGGCTCGCGGACCAACCAAGGGGCAGTGCGCCGGGCTTCCGCCCGACGGGAACTCTCCGCCCACCCGCTGCGCTACACTCTGGCCGCCGTTCGTCCGCTCTCATCGCTCGCGCGAGCCCGGTCGGATGCCTGCCACCCCTCTGGAGAAGCCGATGCCGGCCGCCCGCTCCGACAAGGCGATCGTCGCCGACGTACTGAAATCGCCGACGCCCGGCGTCAAGGTCGCCGTCTCGGACATCGACGGCATCCTGCGCGGCAAGCTGCTGCACAAGGACAAGTTCGTCTCGGCGGTCGAGGGCGGCTTCGGATTCTGCGATGTCGTCTACGGCTGGGACATGCACGACCAGTGCTACGACAACACGACGACGACCGGCTGGCACAAGGGCTATCCCGACGCGATCGCGCGCCTCGACCTCGCTACTCACCGCAATGTCCCGTGGGACGGCGGCGTCGACTTTTTCCTCGGCAACTTCGTGCGCACCGTCAAGGGACGCGAGGAGCCCTACCCGCTCGACGGCCGCCAGGTGCTGAAGCGCGTGCTGGCGCGCGCCGCCAGGCTCGGGTTCCGGCCGATGTGCTCGCTCGAGTTCGAGTTCTTCAATTTCGCCGAGACGCCGCAGAGCTGGGCCGAGAAGAAGGGCGTCGGCCCCGAGCCGATCACGCCGGGCATGTTCGGCTACTCGCTGCTGCGCGCAGGTCACGCGCGCGACTATTTCAACGCGCTGTTCGCCGAGATGGCGGCATTCGGCGTGCCGATCGAGGGGCTCCACACCGAGACCGGCCCGGGCGTCTATGAGGCGGCGATCGTCTACTCGGACGCGCTCGAGGCGGGCGACCGCGCGCTCCTGTTCAAGGCGGGCGCGAAGGAGATCGGCGCGCGCTTCGGCATCATGCCGAGCTTCATGGCCAAGTGGAACGCGCACCTTCCCGGATGCTCGGGGCACATCCACCAGAGCCTGTCGGACGGCAAGCGCAACGTCTTCCACGACGCGAACCCGAAGTCGGCCGGGCGCGCGGGCATGAGCAAGCTGTTCGAGAGCTATCTCGCCGGGCAGGTCGACACGCTGATGGCGTTCGCGCCGATGTTCTGGCCGACGATCAACAGCTACAAGCGGCTCGTCGACGGCTTCTGGGCACCGGTGAAGCCGACCTGGGGCATCGACAACCGCACGGCGAGCTTCCGCGTGATTCCCGGCGGCCCGAAGTCGACACGGCTCGAGACGCGCTGTCCCGGCGCCGACGTCAATCCCTACCTCGGCCTCGCCGCGTGCATCGCCGCCGGCATGCACGGCATCGAGAAGCGACTGAAGCTCAAGGCAGCGCCGATCGAAGGCACCAACAAGGGCGGTGAGAACGTCGCGCGCGCTCCCCGCTCTCTCGCCGAGACGACGCGCATTTTCCGCGGCTCCGACCTCGCGCGCGACTGGTTCGGCGACGAGTTCGTCGACCACTTCGCCGCGACACGCGAATGGGAGCACCGGCAGTGGCAGGACGCGGTCACCGATTGGGAGCTGAAGCGGTATTTCGAGATCGTCTGATGGCCCGGATGCGCGCTTTCGGTCGTTGCGCGGCGAGCCTCATCGCGGCGTTGGCCATCGCATCGACCGCATCGGCGGTGTCGCTGCGCATCGCCAGCGCCAACGACCCGCAATCGCTCGATCCGCATGCGCTGGCGCTGCTCTACCAGTCTCGCGTCGTCTCGCAGGTCTACGATTCGCTCGTCAACCGCGACCGGGACTTCAAGCTCGAGCCATCGCTCGCGCTTTCGTGGCAGGCAGTCGACGCGCACACCTGGCGCTTCAAGCTGCGGCCCAACGTCCTGTTCCACGACGGCAAGCCGTTCACCGCGGACGACGTGGTGTTCTCGATCGAGCGCGCATTGGCGCGCACGTCGCAGCGCGCGATCCAGCTTCGCGGCGTCAAGGGCGCGCGCAGGGTCGACGCTACGACGATCGACATCCTGCTCGAGACGCCCGACGCCGTGCTGCCGGAGAAGCTGCTCCTCGTCGGCATGATGAGCAAGGCCTGGGCGGCGAAGCACGGCGTGCTGGCCCCGCAGGACTACAACGCGAAGCAGGAGACCTGGGCGGTCCGCAACGCCAACGGGACCGGGCCCTACCGCGTCCGGAGCTACGAGTCCGACAACCGCGTCGTCCTGGTCGCGCACGATCGCTGGTGGGGAAAGCGCGGAAACGTCGACGAAGCCGTCTTCCTCGTCATCACGTCCGACGCGACGCGCCTCGCGGCGCTCGCCTCGGGCCAGGTCGACTTCGTGATCGACCCGCCGTTCCAGGACGTCGGGCGCCTGAAGCGCGACCCGCAGTACCGGACCGTCGAGACCGCCGACATCGGCACCCAGTACCTCGGCTTCGACCAGGCCCGCGACAAGCTCCCGTCGTCGAGCCTCCAGGGTCGCAACCCGTTCAAGGACGTCCGCGTGAGGCAGGCGTTCGCGCACGCGATCGACGCCGACGCCATCGTCGCGAGAGTGCTGCGCGGACAGGGCGCGCCCACCGGCTCGTTCGTATCGAAGCTCGTCGGCGGCTACGATCCTGCGCTCGACCGGCGGCTCCCCTACGATCCCGTGAAGGCGCGCGCACTCCTGACGGACGCCGGCTATCCGGGCGGCTTCGACGTGACGCTCGACTGCGTCTCCATCACCTGGCGCGCCGCCGCCTGCCAGGCGATCGCGGGAATGCTCGCGCAGGTCGGCGTCAAGGTGACGTTCCAGTCGAGCTCCGCGGCGCAGTTCTTCCCCAAGCTCACGCAGGCGACGTCGAGCTTTTTCGAGTTCGGCTGGACGCCGACGACCGACGCGTGGACGATGCTGAATGCGACCGTCCATTCGTTCAGCGGAGGCTCGGGCGTCTTCAACGGCGGCCGCTACGCCAATCCGACGCTCGACGCGGTGATCGACGCGATCCGCGTCGAGCCCGACCCCGACAGGCGCCGCGCGCTCGTGCGCGACGCGCTCGCGATCCTCGATGCCGAACTCCCGCTCATCCCGCTCTACCGGCGTACGCTCGCCTGGGTGATGCGCAAGGACGTCGACGTCGCGATCTGGCCCAACGACATCCTCGAATTGCGCTTTGTGCGCATCGCCCGACCATGAACGCCGAACGGCCGCCCGAAGGCGTTCGCCCTCTCCTTCAGGATGGGGTGGGCGAAGCCGCGTCAGCGCCAAGCCTGGGAGTGGCTACACCATGACGATCGAGCGCTTTTCGTTTCCCACCACGATCCATTTCGGCGCAGGCGCCGCCAAGCTCGTCGGGCCGCACCTGCGCGATCACGGCATCAAGCGGCCGCTCGTCGTGACCGACCGCGCGTTGGCGCAGCTTCCGGTCGCGACCGGCTTCGTCGCGCTGCTGCGAGCCGCCGGCCTCGACGCCGCCGTGTTCGACGGGATCTTCGGCAATCCATCCGTCGCGCAGGCCAACGCAGGCGCGGCGGCGTTCCGCGCGCACCACGCCGACGGCGTCGTCGGGTTCGGCGGCGGCGCGGCGCTCGACGTCGCGAAGCTCGTCGGCGTCGTCGCGACCGCCGGCGGCGACGCGATCGAATACGCGTGGGATCACCCGAAGGTCCGGGCGATCCCCGACGCGATCCCCTACTTCGTCGCGCTGCCGACGACCGCGGGCACCGGCTCGGAGGTCGGACGCTCGGCGGTGATCTCCGAGGACGACACGCACGTCAAGCGCATCGTGTTCTCGCCGAAGATCCTCGCCAGGCAGGTGTTCGCCGATCCCGAGCTGACGCTGGGGCTTCCATCGGCCGTGACCGCTGCGACCGGCATGGATGCGCTCACGCACAACGTCGAATCGTACCTGTCGCCCGCCTACCACCCGCTCTGCGACGGCATCGCGCTCGAAGGCGTGCGCATCGCGGCGCGGGCATTGCCGATCGCCGTCCGCGACGGCGCGCACCTCGCGGCGCGCGGCGACATGCTGATGGCGTCGATGATGGGCGCGATCGCGTTCCAGAAGGACCTCGGCGCAGTGCATTCGTGCGCGCACGCGCTCTCGACGGTCGCCGACCTGCACCACGGGCTCGCCAACGGCGTGATGATCGACCACGTGATGGCGTTCAACCGTAGCGCCGCAACGGCGAGGATGGCCGAGCTCGCACGCGTGTGCGGCGCGCCGGGAGGCGATGCCGGGAGCGAGGAAGCTCGCGCCGCGGCGTTCGTTCCATGGCTCCGCGACCTCAAGAAGTCGATAGGAATCCCGGCTACGCTGTCGGCGATCCATGGCGGGCGGCCGGTCACGCGCGCCGACTTCCCGCGACTTGTCGAAGTCGCCTACGCGGACCTCTGCCACCAGACCAATCCGCGCAAGTGCGACCGGGCCGACTTCGAGTCGCTGTTCGCCGCGGCGCTCTGAACCGGAGCGAGCGATGACTCCCGCTTACGTCAAGGTCGGCATCTCGGCGTCGTTCTTCCACGAGGATCCGAAGCGCGCGATCTTCAAGGGGATGACGCTGCAGTACATCGAGCAGAACGTCGCGCACTGGCTGATGCAGCGCGACGTGCTGTCGTTCATGATTCCCTCGCCTGACGGCCGTACGCGTCGCCAGACGAGCCGCGTCACGCTCGACGCGTACGCGCAGGAGCTCGACGGCCTCGTGCTGATGGGGGGCTCCGACGTCTGCCCGGAGACCTACGGCGAGAAGGCGCTGCGTCCCGAGTGGAACGGCGATCGCGTCCGCGACGAGTACGAGATCGGGCTCCTCAACGCGTTCGTCGCACGCCGCAAGCCGGTGCTCGGCGTATGCCGCGGCGCGCAGGTGATCAACGTCGCGATGGGCGGCACGCTGTGGCAGGACCTCGGGTCGCAGGTGCCGCACGCGCTCAATCACCGCAACTGGGACGTCTACGAGAAGAACACCCACGCGGTGTCGATCGTGCCGGGCTCGTCGCTCGCGAAGCTCTACCCGGGCGCGACGCTCGTCAAGACCAACTCGATCCATCACCAGGCGGTCAGGGACCTCGGTCGCCACCTCGTCGTCGAGGCGTGGTCGGAGCCCGATCGGATCGTCGAGGCGATTCGCTGGAACGGCGCCTCCTACGTGCTGGGCGTCCAGTGGCATCCCGAGTTCCATCCGGATGCCGACCGCTCGTTCATCGACGACCGTCCGCTGCTCGACGATTTCCTCCGCCACGCCAGCCTCCACAAAACCGCCGCCTACGCGCTATGAAGATCGTCAATCCCTGGAACGGCGCCGTCGTCGCCGAAGTGCCCGCCGACACCGCGAAGAGCGTGGCGGCGAAATACGCGAAGGCCCGCGCCGCGCAACCACGCTGGGCCGCGCAGCCGATGAAGAAGCGCCTCGCGGCGATCGCGGCGTTCCGTGAAGCCGTCGTCGCGCGCCAGGACGAGCTCGCGCGCACGCTGACGCAGGAGGTCGGCAAGCCCATTCGCCAGTCGCGCAACGAGTTGAAAGGGTTGCTCGGCCGGCTCGATTTCTTCCTCGCCGAGTCGGCGAAGGCGCTGCGGGACGAGAAAGTCCACGAGGACAAGGGCGGCAAGCTCGAGGAGCGCATTTCGCACGAGCCGCTCGGCGTCGTCGCCAACATCTCGGCCTGGAACTACCCTTACTTCGTCGGCAGCAACGTGTTCGTGCCCGCGCTCGTCGCCGGCAACGCGGTGCTGTACAAGCCGTCCGAGTTCGCGACGCTCACCGGGCTTGCGATCGCGTCGATGCTCCACGGGGCGGGCGTGCCCGAGGGCGTGTTCGTGCCGGTGATCGGCGGCGGCGAGGTCGGCGCGGCGCTGCTGCGCCAGCCGGTGGACGGCGTTTTCTTCACCGGCTCGTACGCGACCGGCGCGAAGATCGCCGCGAGCGCCGGGAGGCGCATGATCAAGGCGCAGCTCGAGCTCGGCGGCAAGGACCCGATCTACGTCTGCGACGACGTCGACGTGAAGGCGGCGGCTGCGGCCGTCGCCGACGGCGCGTTCTACAACACCGGCCAGTCGTGCTGCTCGGTCGAGCGCATCTACGTGCACCGCGCGATCGCCAAGCCTTTCATCGACGCGTTCGTCGCCGAGGTCAAGGGCTACAAGGCCGGCGATCCGCTCGACGAGTCGACCTACATCGGCGCGATCACGCGACGCCCGCAGATCGACGTGCTGAAGCGTCAGGTCGCCGACGCGAAGAAAAAGGGCGCGAAGGTGCTGCTCGGCGGCGCGCCGATCGCCGGCAAAGGCAATCGCTTCGCCCCCACCGTGCTCTCCGGCGTCGACCACACGATGGCGGTGATGCGCGACGAGAGCTTCGGGCCGGTCATCGGCATCCAGGCGGTCGACGGCGACGAAACGGCGATCGCGCTGATGAACGACTCCGAATACGGCCTCACCGCGGGCGTCTACACGACCGACGCGGGGCGCGCGAAGCGCATCCTTTCGCAACTTAACGCCGGCAGCGTCTACTGGAACTGCTGCGATCGCGTGAGCCCTCGCCTGCCCTGGTCGGGGGTCAAGCATTCGGGGATGGGACTGACGCTTTCGACCTACGGCATCCAGGCGTTCACGCGCCCCAAGGCGTGGCACCTGCGCGGCGCGTGACGTCCCCGGGGGTCAGGGTACGTACACCCGCCGCTCTCCGTCGCGGTCCTGCCACTGCGCGGCAAGCAAGGTGTTCTGCAGCAGCATCGCGATGGTCATCGGGCCGACTCCGCCGGGCACCGGCGTGATCCAGGACGCGCGGGCGCGCGCGGACTCGAAGTCGACGTCGCCGCAAAGCTTGCCGTCGTCCAGGCGGTTGATGCCCACGTCGATGACGATCGCACCCTGCGCGATCCAGTCGCCCGGCACGAACCGCGGCTTGCCGACGCCGGCGACGACGATGTCGGCCTGCCGCACGATGCCGGGCAGGTCGCGCGTCGCCGAGTGGCAGACGGTCACCGTGCAGCGCGCCATCAGGAGCTCGAGCGCCATCGGCCGCCCGACGATGTTCGACTGTCCGATGACGACCGCATGCTTGCCCGCCAGCGGCTCGCCGGTCTCGGCCAGCAGCTTCATGCAGCCGTACGGCGTGCATGGGCGCAGCGTCGGGCGCTTTTGCACCAGGCGGCCGACGTTGTACGGGTGGAAACCGTCGACGTCCTTGCGCGGGTCGATGCGCTCGGTCACGCGCTCGGGATCGACGTGCGAGGGCAGCGGCAACTGGACGAGGATGCCGGAAATCGACGGGTCCGCATTGAGCTCGTCGATCCGTTCGAGGAGCGCATCCTCCGGAACGTCGGCGGGAAGGTCGTGCGCGACCGATCCCATGCCGACGAGCTCGGTCGTGCGGCGCTTGTTGCGCACGTACAGGTGCGACGCCGCGTTCTCGCCGACGAGCACCACGGCGAGGCCGGGCGCGCGACGTCCCGACGCGACGCGCGCGGCGACCGCGGCCTTCACCTCGTCGGTGAAGCGTGCCGCGATCGACCTGCCGTCGAGGATGCGTGCGCTCATCGCCTGCGCTCGCCTGCGGTCCAACCGTCGCGGATCACCGCCATCGTCGTGTCCTTGACCGAGGGCCGCATTCTACCCGCACTGCACGCGCGCTTCGCCCGGACGCTCGCGCAGCCGACGGTCGCGCTGGTTCCGTTCGAGGTCGACGGCATGCGCGTGGGCGAGCTCACCGAGGCGCGCGCGCGCCGCGTCGCCGATTTCGACGACGTCTTCGCACTCGGGAACGGGCGTCTGGGCTTCGCCTCCTCCCTTGGCACGTACGCGTCGCGTACCGAAGCGCTGGAACGCGTAGCACGCACGCTCGCCGCCGAGGGCGCGCTGACCGCCTGGCGCGACGAGCGCTACGACATCCGCGCCAGTGCCGTGCATCCCGCGGTCGCCGCGCTGGAGCGCGCGGCCGCCCGCTATTTCGGCATCCCGACTCGCGCGGTGCACGCGAACGGGCTGGTCGACATGGGACCGACCGCGGCGATGTGGATCGCGCGGCGCAGCGCGACCAAGGCGATCGATCCGGGCCTCCTCGACAACCTGGTCGGCGGCGGCATCGCGGCCGGCGCCGGCGTCACCGACACGCTCGTCAAGGAAGCCTGGGAAGAGGCCGGCATCGGCGCGGCGCTGGCGGGGCAAGCGCGGTCCACGGCCACGTTGCAGGTCCGCCGACTCGGGCCCGACGGCGTGCAGAACGAGACGATCCACGTGCATGACCTGTGGCTGCCGCGTGACTTCGTTCCGGCCAACCAGGACGGGGAGGCGGTCGAGCATCGGCTGGTGCTCCTCGACGCGCTGCCCGCGCTGCTCGCGAACGATGAAGGCCCGGACGTCGTGACTCTCGACGCGAGCCTCGTCGCGCTCGACGCGCTGATGCGCCTCGGGACGATCGACGCGGACGATCCGTATCATCCGTGGCTCGCCGCGCTGTGCGGTGCGGGGCGGTGAGGCCGAACCGCGTCCAGCTGAAGCCGGACCCGCAGGGATCGCGTCGCGAGGTGGAACGGGCTTCAGCCCGGCGCCAGGCGCCGGTGGGCTGGAGCGGAACCCTCCGCGCGCTACGCCGCCCGCGCCACCGCGGGCGTCATCTTGCGGATCCCCATCACGCGCATCGCATCGCCGATCGCGAGCACCGCGCCGCGCATTTCGGAGGGACCGATCGCGCCGATGCAGCCTACGCGGAACGTCTCGAGCTCCGTGAGTTTGCCCGGATACAGGATGAACCCGCGATCGCGCACCTCGCCGTAGAAGCGCCTGAACTCGTAGGCGGGGTCGGCCGGGGCGTGGAACGTGTAGATGATCGGCGCCTGGATCGCGGCGTCGAGGAACGTGCGAAAACCCATCGCATGCATGCCGTCGACGAGCGCCGCGCCATTCGCCGTGTAGCGCGCGAGCCGCGCCGCCTGTCCGCCTTCGGCAGCGTGCTGCTCGAGCGCCGCATTGAACGCGACGACGACGTGCGTCGGCGGCGTGTAGCGCCACTGCGTCGTCTTCTCCATGTAGCTCCACTGGTCGAAGAGGTCGAGCGCGAGCGAAGACGAGCGGCCCTCGCAGCCTTCGATCGTCGCGCGGCGCACGATGACGAAGCCCATGCCGGGCGGACCTTCGATGCACTTGCCGGAGGCCGCGATCAGCGCGTCGATCGGCGTCGCCGCGACGTCGATCGGCAGCGCGCCGAACGAGCTCATCGCATCGACGATGAGGCGCCGTCCATGCCGCGCGACGGTGGCGGCGATCGCGGGCAGCGGGTTCAGGATGCCGGTCGACGTCTCGCAATGGATGAGCCCGACGTGCGTGACCGTCGCGTCGCGCCCGAGCAGCCGGTCGACGTCCTCGGCGGTCGTCGGCACGTCGTCGGCGGTCTCGAACACGGTCACGCGCCGGCCCATCATCTGCGCGAGCTTCGCGAGCCTCCTGCCGTAGGCGCCGTTGACGAGCACCAGCAGGTGGCCGTCGCGCGGGACGAGCGTGTTGACCGCCGCCTCGACCGAAAACGTGCCGCTGCCCTGCATCGGGACGCAGACGTGGGTCGCGTGCCCGTTGGCGATGTCGAGCAGGCGCTTGCGCACGTTTGCGGTCACCGCGTTGAACGACGCGTCCCACGAGCCCCAGTCGCGCAGCATCGCGGCCTTGGTCTCGAGCGACGTGGTGAGCGGACCGGGGGTCAGCAGAATCGGGTCGCGTGCGTGGGATTTCATCGAAGCCTCGTGGGGATGGCGCTAACGGACCGGTGCCGACCGGCGCCAGCCCTGGGTGCGGCGGAGCAGCCAGCCTTCGGCCGCGAACGACAGCAGCGTCACGATGCCCGACGTCACGACGATCAGACTCGCCATCGCCGCCGCCGATCCGATGGCGCCCGCCTCGTCGAGCTGGACGATCGAGATCGCCGCCAGCATCGTCTTGGGCGAATACAGGAACACGACCGCCGAGATCGTCGTCATCGCGTTGACGAAATAGTAGCGGCTGATGTCGATGATCGACGGCAGGCACACGGGAACGGTGACGCGCCAGAACGTCTTGTAGAACGGCACCTTGAGCGACGCCGACACCGACTCGAACTCGTTGTCGAGCTGTTTCAGCGCGGTCAGCGCCGTCAGGTGGCTCGACGAATAGAAGTGGACGACCGTCGACAGCACGAGGATCGCCATTGTGCCGTACAGCAGGTTGAGCGGATTCCACGGCGCATTGAAGAACAGGATGTAGCCGATGCCGAGCACGAGTCCGGGGATCGCCATCGGCATCATCGCGAGCAGGCGCACGACCGGCCGCAGGAAATCGGCGCCGCGCGTCTTCTCGAGCCAGTACGCGCCGGCGAAGGTCACCGCCGCGCCGATGACCGCGCACCACGCCGCCATCGTCAGGCTGTTGCGGTACGCGTTCTCGACGCCCGCTTCCTCGAAGCCATAGGTGTAGTGGTTGAGGGTGAACGACAGGTCGTACGGCCAGACCTTCACGAACGATCCCAGCACCGCCATGCCGATGACCGCGAGCATCGCCGTGGACAGCAGCAGCACGAAGGCCAGCATCGCGCGGTCGCGGCCGCGAGACGGGCGCGGCGCGTACGGCACGCTGCGCGCCGAAAGCAGCGCCTTCTGGCGGACGCGCACCGCGTAGTCGATGCAGAACGCGACGAGCGCGGGTACCAGCAGGATCAGGCCGACGACCGCGCCGATCTGGAAGTTCTGCTGGCCGATCACCTGCTTGTAGATGTCGATCGCCAGCACGCTGTAGTTGGCGCCGATCACCTTGGGGACGCCGAACTCGGACACGGCCATCGTGAATACGACCATCGCCGCCGAGATCAGGCCGTAGCGAGCGCCGGGGAACGTGATCGTCGCGAACTTGCGCCATTCGCTCGTCGCCATCGAGTCGGCGGCTTCGTACAGGCGAGCGTCGGACAGCGACAGCGACGCGAGCATGATCATCACCGCGTGCGGGAACGCCGAGAACGTCATCGCGAGCACCATGCCCGGCAGTCCGTAGATCGTCGTCAGGCCGAAATACGGCAGCAATCCTTTGAACACCCCCTGGTTGCCGAACAGGTAGATGAACGAGAGCGCCGACAGCAGCGACGGCGCGAGGATCGGAACGAGCGCGATGTTGCGCCACAGCCATTTCAACGGAACGCAGCTCCGCTGGATCGCATAGGCGAACGTGAAGGCGAGCGGCACGGTGAGCAGCGTCGTCAGCGTCGCGAACCAGAGCGTGTTCCCGGCCGAGCGCGCGAACGCCGGCGATGCGAAATACTGCGCGAAGTTCGCAAGGCCGACGAAGCCGCCCGCCTTGTCCTCGAAGCTGCGCATCAGGAGAGCCGCCAGCGGCGCTGCGAGGAAGACGAAGAGTCCCGACGCGACGAGGATCAGCCCGCCGCGGGCGGCGATCGTTTCGCTCGTGAGCGCCCAGGAGCGCGGGGCCGGCCCCGGCTGCGGCGCCGCGATCGCGGTCATGCGCCGAACACGCGCACCCGCTCGCCGCGAAGCGCGAACGCGACGCGCGCGCCTTCCCGCACGCCGAGCTCGTGCGTCTGGTTGAGCGAGAAGTAGACGATCATCCGCTGGCCGTCGAAGCCGTCGACGTCGAGGCTCGCGAGGCAGTAGGTGCCGAGGAAGTCCACGTGCCGCACGGTGCCGGCGAACGCGTTGGGCATCGACTCGACCGGGCCCGAATCGGCGAGCAGCCGGTCTTCGGGCCGCAGGTAGAGCCGCACCGCCTCGCCGGTGGCGATGCCGTTCGTGGGCGTGGCGATCTCGATGCTGCCGACGCGGTAGCGGCCGCTGCCCACGCAGGTCGCCTTCAGCACGTTGACCTTGCCGAGGAAGTCGGCGACGAACGGGGTCGCCGGACGCTCGTAGACGTCCAGCGGGGTGCCGATCTGTTCGATCACGCCATGGTTCATCACGACGACGCGGTCGGCCATCGACAGCGCCTCTTCCTGGTCGTGCGTCACCATGATGGTGGTGACCTTGAGTCGCTTCTGCAGCATGCGGATCTCGCCGCGCAGGCGGTCGCGCTCCTTCGCGTCGAGCGCGGAGAGCGGCTCGTCGAGCAGCAGCAGCGACGGAGCCGTGGCGAGAGCGCGCGCGAGCGCGATGCGCTGCTGCTGGCCGCCGGAGAGCTGCGCCGGGTACTTCGGGCCCGACGACGGAAGTCCGACGAGCGTCAGGAGCTCGGCCACGCGCGCCTCGATCGTCGCACGGTCGCGACGGCGGTTGACAAGGCCGTACGCGACGTTCTCGCGGATCGTCAGATTGGGGAACAGCGCGTACGACTGGAATACGATGCCGTAGTCGCGCGCCGCGGGCGGCGCATTCGACACGTCCCGGCCGTTCTGGATGACGCGCCCCGAGGTCTGCGTCTCCAGGCCCGCGATGATGCGCAGGAGCGTCGTCTTGCCGCAGCCCGACGGGCCGAGGAAGCACACGAGCTCGCCCGGATGGATTGCGAGGTCGATCGATTGCAGAGCGACGAAGGTCCCGAAAGCCTTGTGGATGCCCTCGATGCGCAGCGCGGCGGGGACGATCGTGTCAGTCATCGAGGATGGGGGCGGGGTGGCGAGCGCCGCGACGCCACGGAGCGCCGGATCGAGCGGCGGCGTCAGCCGCCGTTCCAATCCGGCGAGGTATTCCGTCGTCGCGTGCCAAGGCATGTCATGCCACAGCTTCCGAATCGCGACGACGAAATGCCCTTACTTCGGCGCGGCTTTGGACTCGTACCGCTTGCTCCACTCGGCGAGGATCTTGTCGCGGTTCTTCGCCGCCCACGCGAAGTCGTTCTTCACGAGCAGCGTGCCGTAGTTCGCCGGCACGTTCGGCAGCGGCTGCGACAGGCTGGGCACCGCGACGATCGCGAAGTTCTTCGCGTACAACGCCATCGCGGCGTCGGACGCGGCCCAGTCCATCAGCTTCTGCGCGGCGGCGAGGTTCTTGGTGCCCTTGTAGATGCCGATCGCTTCGAGATCCCAGCCGAGCCCTTCCTTCGGGAACACGAGCTCGATCGGCTTGCCCTGCGCTTTCTCGCGGTTGGCGCGGTACTCGAACGAGATGCCCACCACGTACTCACCGCTCGCCGCGGACGCGCACGGGCGCGACCCCGAGTGCATGTACTGCGCGATGTTCTCGTGCAGGCCGTCCATGAACTTCCAGC